>NZ_JBFVFE010000015.1:0-80959 GCF_052728615.1 Mariniflexile sp.
ATTATCCGAAAAGATTACTTTTACCACATAAAATAAATGTTTAAAATAGCAAATTAATCGCTTGCGGATTTAAGGTTTTATAAAAACCCAATAATGGCTAAGAGACTTATTCTAATTTTTACAATGCTGACTTTCATTTCTTGTGGAAATGAAAATGATGATATTTATAAAACAAAATCTGGTGAATTTGCATCTAAAAGCGGAAATTTTATTGCAGCTTTCCCAATCAAACCAGGCTATACTGCCATTGACAATCAAATTGGACTTGACAAATTTCAAATACATTTATTTAGAACTTCGTTAGGTCCAAATAAAGTCTTTTCTATTGAGTACAACGATTATCCAGAATATATGATTAAGTCAATGACTGACGAGCAAATATATTCACAGGGAGTAACGAATTTTGCAAATAAAATGGCTGATTCATTTAAGCTAGAGTTTCAAGAACCCATACAACAAAACGGTTTAAAGGGTTTGCATTTTGTTTTTGCACTTAAAAAATATTTAGTTGACAAAGGAGGCAAAGGCTATATAGCAGGAAAATTATTTAGAAACGGAAATAGAGTTTATATTGTTACATATATTGGAGAAAATGACAAAAACACGGACACTTTTATGGAATCATTTCGATTAATAAAATAACTGAATACTCCACCAAATTCTATAATTTTAATCTGTTAATTTAGTCGTATCTATTCTACTAAAAATCTAAGCGACAAACATTTCTTTACAACTCTTATTTCTTCTTCCCAAAACTAACAAACACCAATATAATCATCCCAGTTGTTACCGATAAATCCGCCATATTAAAAATTCCCGTTCTAAACATACCTCCTAAATCGATAAAGAAAAAATCGGTTACCGAACCGTAAACTATGCGGTCGTAAACATTGGCAACACCGCCACCAATAATACTTGCAAAGGCAAAAAGCGACCAGTTATCCAACGATTTATCTTTTAAAATATACCTCAATACAAAGCCTAAAACCAGTATAGGTAAGATAAGCAAAAGAATGATTCTTAATGTAGGATTCAAATCGCTTCCCATACCTAAAAAAGCCCCCGAGTTTTCAACATTCATCATTATAAAAGCATCGCCAATTAATGAAATGCGTTCTCCGGGATGGATCTCGGTACGCGGTTGAATATTGTTTCTGACCAGTACTTTTGAAATTTGATCGACCGCAATAGTGGCAACAATAACCACGATGATGTATAACGAACGTTTAGATAGCTTCATGTATAATTTATAAAGTTGCCGAAGCGGTTTGGGCTTCCCTGTCAATCTTTTTTACTAAACCTTGTAGCACGTTTCCTGGGCCTACTTCAGTAAAAAAGGTAGCACCGTCCGCTATCATTTGTTGTACGGATTGCGTCCACCGTACAGGGGCAGTTAATTGTAATATCAAATTCTTTTTAATGTCACTTTCGCTAATTACCGCACGGGCAGTTACATTTTGATAAATGGGGCAGTTTGGTTTGCCAAATGTTGTATTTTCAATAGCGGCCGCCAATTCTTCACGTGCAGGTTCCATTAATGGGGAATGAAAAGCACCACCAACAGGTAATACCAAGGCACGTTTGGCTCCAGCGGCTTTCATAGCTTCGCACGCTCTATTGATGGCTTCAACATCACCCGAAATCACTAATTGGCCGGGGCAGTTATAATTGGCGGCAACTACAATGCCTTCGGTTTCAGCACATACTTTTTCAACAATGGCATCGTCCAATCCTAAAACCGCAGCCATGGTGCTTGGTTGTAATTCGCAGGCTTTTTGCATGGCCATGGCACGTTGCGACACCAATTTCAAGCCATCTTCAAAAGTTAAAGCACCATTGGCAACCAATGCCGAAAACTCCCCAAGCGAGTGGCCAGCAACCATGTCAGGCTTAAAGCTGTCGCCCAAGGTTTTTGCTAAAATTACCGAGTGTAAAAATATGGCAGGTTGTGTTACTTTGGTTTGTTTTAAGTCTTCCGCAGAACCTTCAAACATAATGTCTGTGATGTGAAACCCTAAAATATTGTTTGCTTTTTCAAATAACTCTTGTGCCAAAGGCGAGTTTTTATAAAGGTCTAGACCCATTCCTGTGAATTGTGCGCCTTGACCCGGAAATATGTATGCGTTCATATGATGGTTAATTTTGTTGAGCAAAAATAAGAATTATAAATTTAGTGATTATCGATGGTTTTAATAATTTTTGCAGGATTGCCACCAATAACCACATTGTCTGGGAAACTTCTGGTAACTACCGCACCAGCAGCCACTACCACGTTATTGCCCAAAGTAACGCCTGGGCAAATGGTGGCATTGCCGCCTATCCAAACATTGTTTCCTATCGTGATGGGTTTAGCCAGCTCTTTGCCGCTGTTTCGGGCTTTAAATTCCAGTGGATGCGTAGCCGTATAAATTTGAACATGCGGTGCGAACATGCAATTATTGCCAATGGTGACTTCTGCAACATCTAAAATACAGCAGTTAAAATTCATGAACACATTGTTTCCGACTTTAATATTGCTGCCATAATCGCAATGAAAAGGGGGTTCTACAAATAGATTTTCGCCAGTATTTTCAAATATTTGATAGAGTATTTTTTGACGTTCCTCTAAATGTTCTTCACTTAAATGATTGAATTTATGAAACAACAAACGCACCTTATGGCGTTCTTTCATTAATTCCGGGTCTGTTGGGCTATACAAGATTCCTGATAGCATTTTTTCCCTTTCAGTCATAAATTTATTTGTTATAAGTTTTTTATGGCAGCTTCCGCACAACGTTCGCCATCCATAGCAGCCGAAACAATGCCGCCTGCATAACCACCGCCTTCACCACAAGGAAACAAGCCTTCAATTTGCGGATGTTCTAAATGTTCATTTCTTGGAATAGAAACGGGCGACGACGTTCTGGATTCTACCCCAACAACATTGGCTTCGGCGGTGTAATAGCCTTTCATTTTTTGACCGAATGCCTCAAAGCCTTTTCGCAATCTGCTGCCTATTAATTTTGGCAACAACGAATGTAAAGGTGCCGAGTTTAATCCCGGTTGATAAGACGTTGGGTTCAAATCTGCGGATAATCTGCCTTCAACAAAATCGGTTAAACGTTGTGCAGGTGCCGACTGACTTCTTCCGCCAGCAGTGAAGGCCATACGTTCCAAGTTTTTTTGATATTCCAAGCCTTTTAATGCGCCAAAATGCTCGTATTTTGGTAAATCCCTATTTACATCAATTTCAACCACAATACCAGAATTGGCAAATAAGTTATTTCGTTTTGATGGCGACATCCCGTTTACCACCACTTCGCCATTTGCCGTAGCGGCAGGCACGATAAATCCGCCAGGGCACATACAAAATGAATACACGCCACGGTCATTCACTTGTTGCACCAAACTGTATGAAGCAGCTGGTAAAAGGGCATGGCGCTCGCCACTGCAATGGTATTGAATCCCATCGATTATATGCTGCGGATGTTCCACCCGAACACCCATAGCAAACGATTTGGCTTCCAATGCTATTTCCTTTTTATGCAGTAAATAAAAAATATCGCGTGCCGAATGTCCAGTTGCTAAAATAACCCGATTTGCAGGCATTTCATTGCCGTTTTGCAGTTGGATAGCCTGCATTTTGTTGTTTTTTATTATGAAATCGGTAACACGGGTTTCAAAATAAATGTCGCCACCGTGCTTTAAAATCGTTTCCCGAATGTTTTGCACTACTTTGGGTAATTTATTTGTCCCGATATGTGGGTGTGCATCCACCAGAATTTGGTCGGTAGCCCCATGAAAAACCAAATTTTCAAAAATACGGCGTACATCGCCACGTTTTAGGCTTCGGGTGTAGAGTTTACCATCGCTATAGGTGCCTGCGCCACCTTCGCCAAAGCAATAGTTGGAATCTTCATTTACAAAATGGTCTTGGTTAATGGCTTTTAAATCGCGACGGCGGTCTTTTACATTTTTACCACGCTCCAACACAATGGGTTTAAAACCGAGTTCAATACAGCGCAAAGCGGCATACATACCCGCAGGACCAAAACCAATAATATGGATGGGTTTCGCTTTGGAAACATCTTTATAATTAAATTGATATTCCGATGTTTTTGGCAACACTTCCCGAACATACACAGCCACTTTATAATTGAAAACAATGGTAGGTTTTCGGGCATCGATAGATTTACGCAACACTTTTACGCCTGTAATATCTTCTTTGTCAATATCTAGGGCGTGCGCCGATTTTATAACTAAAATATTGCTGCGTTCTTCTTCTTTAAGGCTTACACGAAGCTGTAATTCTTTTACCATGTGGCAAAATTAGGGAAATTTGGGACAGGGAGTGAAAATAATATTTTTTGAGTTTGTTTAATTTTTATACACTTTGTTGGCTTTTTTTATAGGTTATCCGAAAATTAAATTTATTCGTTTTCCAAGTCCAAATTCAAATATTCTGTAAAGTGTAGAAAGTTGAATATCACATTTTCCGTTTTCAAGTCGTGAAATATAACTTTTTTTTGTGCCAATCTTTTCTGCAAGTTGTTCTTGTGTCATGTTGGCTTCTTTTCGTGCCTCCTTCAACATTTCGCTTATAACAAAATACTGTGCTTTCTCTTCAAAATCATCTCGATTTTCAGAGCCTATTTTTCCGTATTTAATGTCTAATAACTCATCAAAGTTTTTAGCATTTCGTATGTTTTCATTGTTCATTACTTTTTCTTATTTGAGTTAAAATATTCATCTTTGAGTTTTAAGGCCAAATCAATTTCTTTTTTTGGTGTTTTTTGAGATTTTTTTTGAAATCCATTAAATAGAACTACTAAATTTCCTTTGTCAAAACAACAAAATATTCTGTAAATATTGCTTTCAAATTCAACTCGTATTTCATAAAGTCCGTCAGTTCCCTTCATATGGTCGAGGAATTTTTTCGGAACATTATGAACGGTACGTAAAATCTTAAAAACATAATCAATTTTACTTTGTACTTTTTCGGTCTGTTTTCAAATAGAAATCGGTAAAATAGTATTTATGAAAAATTATTTGCCTTTGAGAATTCATTACGCAAAGTTAACTTAAAAGTTATCATTATGCAAGTTTTTAAAATATGATTTTGTCCGATGTTTTCATTTTCTAATTTCCGAGATGCTGTTTCGGAAATGGTTTCGGCAGATAGTGTTTGCGATTTGTTGTTTTTATATTTCGACAACAGTGTTGACGATTTTCCATACACCTGATAAAACGCTCTCATTCTTTCAAGGTTTTTGACTTTTTGATTCCCTGCTTCAAGAAGGTATTGCAATAAAGATATTCCAATAATTTATTAAGTTTTCTTTCAGCCGTTTTAGAAAGAATGATGGTTCTTTCCATTACCTGTGAGAAGCCATAAAAGTGGTATAATCAACTGTTTCGCCTCTGTTAATTTCGCTATCGGCATTGTTGATTTCTTGTTGTTGTTCAGCAGTCAATTCGTCCCAGAAATCAGAAGTTTTATCTTTCTTTAGAATATTTTTCATGGACTGCAGTATGGAAGGGTTGTTGGTATTTAACAACAACTTCATTAATTCTAATTTTTCAGCTTGTATATCCATGATTAAGCGATTTATAACAAAAATAAGAAATTTCAAATGGAATCTGGTTTTTCGACTATAATCTTGAACAACATAAAATTAAAAAGCCCCATAAAAAATTACAGAGCTTTTAAAATTTTATTAAAAACTAAAGCATTACAACCCAAAAGCTGCTTTCACTTTATCAACATAATCCAATTTTTCCCAAGTAAATAATTCAACATCTAAAGTGATATTTTCACCATTTGGCTGATTGAATGTTTTGGTAACGGTTTCGTTTTTACGTCCCATGTGTCCGTAAGCTGCCGTTTCACTATAAATAGGGGCACGTAATTTTAAACGTTCTTCAATAGCATACGGGCGCATATCGAAAATTCCAGACACTTTTTCAGCTATTTCACCATCGGTCAAATTAAAAGGGCAGGTGCCATACGTATCAATAAAAATTCCCATAGGTTCTACCACTCCAATGGCATAACTTACTTGTACCAAAACTTCATCGGCAACTCCTGCCGCCACCAAATTTTTCGCAATATGGCGCGTAGCATAAGCTGCACTTCTATCTACTTTGCTTGGGTCTTTTCCTGAAAAAGCACCACCACCATGGGCCCCTTTTCCACCATAAGTATCTACAATGATTTTTCGACCTGTAAGTCCGGTGTCGCCATGTGGCCCACCAATTACGAATTTACCTGTTGGGTTTATATGGTATTTAATGTCGCTGTTAAATAACGCCTGAATACTTTCAGGTAATTTTGCCGCCACACGCGGTATTAAAATCTCTACAATATCTTTTCTGATTTTTGCAAGCATGGTATCATCATCGGCAAAATCATCATGTTGCGTAGAAACCACGATGGCATCAATGCGTTGCGGAATATTATCATCGCTATACTCAATGGTTACCTGACTTTTAGAATCGGGCCTTAAATACGGAATTGTTTTATTTTCGCGACGTAAATCGGCAAGTTCTCTTAATATTCGATGCGATAAATCTAACGCCAATGGCATAAAATTTTCGGTTTCGTTGGTGGCGTAACCAAACATCATTCCTTGGTCGCCAGCACCTTGTAGTTCTTTGCTTGCTCTATCAACACCACGGTTTATGTCGTCTGATTGCTCATGGATTGCGGACAATACACCACAAGAATTTCCATCAAACATGTATTCGCCTTTGGTATAGCCAATTTTGTTAATGGTATCTCTGGCAATTTTTTGAACATCTAAATAGGTGGTCGATTTTACCTCGCCAGCTAAAATGACTTGTCCTGTTGTAACAAGTGTTTCGCAAGCTACTTTCGAGTCTTTGTCGAATGCTAAAAAGTTATCGATTAAAGCATCACTAATTTGATCTGCTACTTTGTCGGGGTGTCCTTCAGAAACACTTTCCGAAGTAAATAAATATGCCATTTAATTTTATATTATGGGCAAGATTTGACGATAAAGTCGAAGGAAGTTTGCACTGCCTTTAGCATTTTTGTTTGTGTTGAACTTGTTTCAGTATCTTTTAAAGATGATAAAGAAATAAGTTCAGTACAAAGAGGTTGCAATCAGTCAAATCTTTCCTCTGTTAATTGTTGCACAAAAGTAAAAAAATAAAAGAGAAAGCAAATAGTTTTTTATTTTTTTAACTAATAAATTGGCAGTTACATTTTATTTTTCAACATTTGCTCTTTAATTATGAAGAAACAAATTTTAAATAGCATTTCTATCAACGTTGTTGTGATTATTTTGTATCGATAGGAAGGCTATTTATATATTAACATGATAAATTTATAAGCCTTCCAAAAACGGAAGGCTTTTTTTAATGAACTCATTTAAACTTTTTTGATTGATGCGAAAATTAATCATTTTGTGACCAGTTGAAGGCTTTTTTTTGTTGCATAGCATCGCTACGGAACTAAAAAAAGACAAAATATGGGTGCAAAAGGATAATTTTTTAGCCAGTTGAAAAAGTTTAAATGAGTTCGTGATTATTTTGAGTGTTTTGGACATCATAAAAACAATCGTTTAAAATGCTGGATAACAATATGTTAAAATATTTTTAAACCTAATGGATTTAACCTTGATTTATAAAGAGCACTATAATTTATTTAGTAAAAATTTAATTTCGAGCATTATTTTAAGGATTGAAGCGTTTTTTAATGAAAACCATAAAATCCTTATAAGATTTAGTACAATAAAATAAAGCATAAAATTTTCCATATTAAAAATGAATAAACTGAATAAACACAGTAGTAGATTAACACAAGATATATCGCAACCTGCATCACAAGCCATGTTGTACGCCGTAGGTTTAACGGATGAAGACATGCAAAAAGCCCAAGTAGGCATTGCGAGTACGGGTTATGATGGCAATCCATGTAACATGCACTTGAACAATTTAGCTGCCGAGGTTAAAATTGAATGCAAGATAACCGGTTTAGTGGCTTTAGGATTTAATACTATTGGAGTTAGCGATGGTATTTCTATGGGGACTTCTGGGATGAATTACTCATTGGCATCTCGAGATATTATTGCAGATTCTATCGAAACTGTTATGAATGCACAAAGTTATGATGCGCTTATATCGGTGGTTGGTTGTGATAAAAATATGCCGGGAGCTGTGATTGCCATGTTGCGTTTAAACCGCCCGTCCATCATGATGTACGGCGGTACCATTGCATCCGGAAAATACAAAGGAAGAAAACTCAATATTGTATCGGCTTTTGAAGCTTTAGGTCAAAAAATGGCTGGGGAAATTGACGATGATGAATATAGGGAAATTATAAAGAGAGCGATACCAGGTGCTGGTGCTTGCGGTGGTATGTACACGGCAAATACGATGGCCTCTGCTATAGAATGTATGGGTTTTGCATTGCCGTACAACTCTTCTATTCCTGCTGAAAATCCGAATAAATTATCAGAAAGTGAACGCACGGCCATCGCTATTAAAAAACTTTTGGAACTGGATTTAAAACCATTGGATATTATTTCCAAAAAATCCATTGAAAATGCCATTGCATTGGTAAACGCTTTAGGCGGATCGACAAATGCGGTATTGCATTTCTTGGCCATTGCACATGCTGCCGATATTGAGTTTACATTAGAGGATTTTCAACGTGTTAGTGATAGAACCCCGTTAATTGCCGACTTAAAACCGTCTGGAAAATATTTAATGGAAGATGTTCACGGCGTTGGCGGAACCCCTGCCGTCATGAAATATTTATTGGATAATGGCTATCTACATGGCGATTGTTTAACCGTAACAGGAAAAACCTTAGCGGAAAATTTAAAAGATGTGGAACCATTGTCGTTTGATGGGGAGCAAGATGTTATTTATCCGAAAGATAAAGCCTTAAAATCGTCTGGAAATCTTCAAATATTGTATGGTAATCTTGCTGAAGAAGGTGCTGTTGCGAAAATCTCTGGTAATGAAGGTTTGTTGTTTGAAGGAAAAGCAGTGGTTTATGATGGCGAACAAGCTGCCAATACAGGTATTGCAAACGGCGAAGTAGAAAAGGGCGATGTAGTAGTGATTCGTTATGTAGGACCAAAAGGAGGTCCAGGCATGCCAGAAATGTTAAAACCAACCTCACTGATTATGGGAGCCGGTTTAGGAAAAACAGTCGCTTTAATTACTGACGGACGTTTTTCTGGAGGCACACATGGTTTTGTGGTAGGTCATATTACACCCGAAGCACAAGAAGGCGGTACCATAGGGCTGCTTAAAACTGGTGATACCATTAGAATTAGCGCAGAAGATAATACTATTAATGTGCTGATTTCTGAAGAAGAATTAGCCAAAAGAAAAGCACAATGGGTTGCACCAGCGTTAAAACACAAAAAAGGAATTTTATATAAATATGCCAAATCGGTATCTTCAGCTTCCAAAGGCTGTATTACCGATGGGGAATAATTCCTTCGCAAGAAGGAATCTCATTAATTTAAGTTGAGATTATGAACACACAAACAGTAACTAAAAAACAGGAAGTGGCACAAGAAACCATGCGGATTACAGGAAGCGAAGCCATTATAAGATGCTTAATGGCAGAAGGGGTTGATATACTTTATGGATATCCTGGTGGTGCCATCATGCCGGTTTATGATGAATTATATAAATTTAGAGACCAAATCCATCACGTACTAACGCGTCATGAACAAGGTGCAGCCCATGCGGCACAAGGGTATGCGCGTATTTCTGGTAGAGTGGGGGTCGCCATTGCAACATCAGGTCCAGGTGCAACCAACCTTATTACAGGAATTGCCGATGCACAAATAGATTCAACGCCCATTGTTTGTATTACAGGTCAAGTGCCTTCACATTTATTGGGAAGCGATGCGTTTCAAGAAACCGATATTGTTGGCATTTCTACGCCTGTTACAAAATGGAATCATCAAATTACAAAAGCTGAAGATATTCCAAGTGTCATTGCCAAAGCATTTTATATTGCTAAAAGTGGACGCCCAGGACCGGTGTTAGTCGATATTACCAAGGACGCCCAATTTGGCGAACTGGATTTTAAATATGAAAAATGTACGGGGATAAGAAGTTATGTTCCCATTCCAAAAACCAAACCAGAAGCTGTTTCGGCTGCTGCTGAATTGATTAATGGTGCCAAAAAACCATTTATTGTTTGGGGTCAAGGGGTTATTTTAGGGCAAGCTGAAAATGAGTTAAAAGCTGTTGTGGAAAAAGCCGGAATTCCAGCGGCGTGGACTATTCTAGGTGCTTCTGCGTTGCCAACTTCACATCCATTAAATGTGGGCATGGTAGGCATGCACGGTAATTATGCACCTAATAAATTGACTAATGAATGTGATGTGCTTATTGCCATCGGTATGCGCTTTGACGACCGTGTAACTGGAAGTTTAAACACTTATGCAAAACAGGCCAAAATCATTCATTTTGATATTGATCCTTCTGAAATTAATAAAAATGTGAAAACAGATGTAGCGGTCATAGGCAATTCCAAAGACAGTTTAGCTAAATTATTGCCATTATTAAATAAAAACACACATACCAATTGGTTACAAAAATTCAAGGATTTGTACGCCATTGAATTTGATAAAGTGATAAAAGAAGATCTTACTCCCACCAAAGAAGGTTTAACCATGGGGGAGGTAATAAAACAAATAAATTTGGAGACCAAAGGAAATGCGGCCATTGTATCCGATGTTGGTCAGCATCAAATGATCGCGTGCAGATATGCCGAGTTTACAACGACTAAAAGTAACATTACTTCCGGCGGTTTGGGCACCATGGGGTTTGCGTTGCCAGCTGCTATTGGCGCTAAAATGGCCGCTCCGGATAGAGAAGTGGTTGCCATTATTGGCGATGGTGGCTTCCAGATGAATATCCAGGAATTGGGCACTATTTTTCAACAAAAAGCGGCTGTAAAAGTGGTGGTTTTAAATAACGGGTTTTTAGGTATGGTACGCCAATGGCAACAATTGTTTTTCGATAAGCGTTACGCATCTACCGAAATGACAAATCCAGATTTTGTTGCCATTGCCAAAGGGTATTATATAGAAAGTAAACGTGTTACAAAACGCGAGGAATTAGCACATGCCATTAAAGAAATGATAGCATCAAAAGAATCCTATTTCCTTGAGGTTTGTGTGGAAAAAGAAGATAATGTATTTCCAATGATTCCATCGGGAGCATCGGTTTCGGATGTACGTTTATGCTAAAAATAGAATATAGAGATTAGACTAATAGAATAGAGAAAAAAGAATAAAGAAAAAAGAATATAGAATAAAGAAAAAAGAATATAGAATAAAGAATATAGAATAAAGAAAAAAGAATATAGAATAAAGAACAGAGAAAAAAGATGTAAATTTTTGAAAATGAACTTGTAGCATTGTTGACACAGTCTATTTTCTATCATCTATTTTCTATCATCATAAAGAAATATGAACGAAGAAATAAAAACATTCACGATTTCAATTTATACCGAAAACAACATCGGTTTATTAAATCGTATCTCTGCTATTTTTCAGCGCAGACATATCAATATTGAAAGCTTAACAACGTCGCAGTCAGAGATTGAAGGCGTTAATCGTTTTGTAATTGTTGTGAATATATCCGAAGCAAATGCCAAAAAAATTGTCGGCCAGTTTGAAAAACAAGTGGAAGTGATTCGCGCTTATTATCATACAGACGATCAGACCATTTATCAAGAATCCTGTATGTTTAAAATCAAATCGGAGTTGTTGTTTGAAGAACCTCAAATCCAAAACATCATAAAAGAAAGCAATACAAGAATTGTTACGGTAAATAAAGAGTTTTTTGTACTTGAAAAATCGGGTAGAAGAAACGAAATCGAGTCCTTGCGTCGCGATTTAAACGTATTTGGCATCATGCAATTTGTGCGTTCAGGGCGCATTGCAGTCACTAAAGATGAAATGAAAGTAACCGAAATGCTTAAGGCATTCAATAATCAATAATAATTAAAATTAAAAATGGGAAATTATTTTAACACACTGTCGTTAAGAGATAAGCTAAACCAATTATCAAAATGTAGATTCATGGACGCATCTGAATTTGAAGATGGCGTCAATGCACTAAAAGGCAAAAAAATAGTGATTGTAGGATGTGGTGCGCAAGGCCTTAACCAAGGGTTGAACATGAGAGATTCCGGATTGGATATTTCGTATGCTTTACGTGCGGAAGCCATTGCAGAAAAACGTAAATCTTATGTAAATGCATCAGAAAACGGTTTTAAAGTGGGCACTTACGAAGCGTTGATTCCAACAGCAGATTTAGTGTTAAACTTAACACCGGACAAACAACATACAAGTGTAGTAAAAGCTATAATGCCTTTAATGAAAAAAGGAGCGACTTTATCCTATTCCCACGGTTTCAATATTGTTGAGGAAGGTACTCAAATCCGTAAAGACTTAACCGTTATTATGGTGGCGCCTAAATGCCCGGGAACTGAAGTAAGGGAAGAATACAAGAGAGGTTTTGGTGTGCCAACGTTAATTGCGGTTCACGAAGAAAATGATCCCGAAGGAAAAGGTTGGGCGCAAGCAAAAGCCTATGCAGCAGCAACGGGTGGCGATAAAGCGGGTGTATTGGCATCGTCTTTTGTTGCTGAGGTAAAATCAGATTTAATGGGCGAGCAAACCATACTTTGTGGGTTGTTACAAACAGGTTCCATTCTTTGTTTCGATAAAATGATTGAAAAAGGTATTGATGCCGGATATGCTTCAAAATTAATTCAATACGGTTGGGAAACCGTTACCGAAGGTCTTAAATATGGCGGTATAACCAATATGATGGACCGACTTTCCAATCCTGCAAAAATTAAGGCTTTTGAACTGTCGGAAGAATTAAAGGACATCATGCGTCCATTATTCCAAAAACACATGGACGATATTATGGAAGGACGTTTTTCTAGCGGCATGATGGCAGATTGGGCAAATAACGATAAAGATTTATTAGGATGGCGCGCTGCCACAGCCGAAACTGCGTTTGAAAAAACCCCAGCAGGAAACGTTGAAATTTCAGAACAAGAATACTACGATAACGGTGTGTTAATGGTTGCTATGGTACGTGCAGGCGTTGAATTGGCTTTTGAAGCGATGACCGATTCTGGAATCATTGATGCATCGGCTTACTACGAGTCGTTACACGAAACACCATTGATTGCGAACACCATTGCAAGACGTAAATTATATGAAATGAACAGTGTTATTTCTGATACTGCGGAGTATGGTTGTTACTTATTCGATCATGCATGTAAACCGTTATTGGCAGATTTCATGAAGAAAATCGATACCGATGTTATTGGTAAAGCCTATGCCAAAGACAATGGTAAAGCCGTAGATAATGCCAAATTAATTGCTGTAAACAAAGCATTAAGAGACCATCCCGTTGAAAAAGTAGGTAGTTTTTTAAGAGCGTCTATGAAGGCTATGAAGCCGATAGTATAAAGTAAACAATATATATTAGACCTCACAGTTTTTAAAAACCTGTGAGGTCTTTTTTTAGGTTTTAAAATCAAATTATGTGTTAAATTTTGTAGATATATATTTAAGTTGCCAGTAATAAAAAAATCAACAATAAAATTAAAGTAAACTTAATATGATATGGAAGAAAAGATTTGTAATAATTGCGGAATAAGCAATGATAAAATCGCAAAATATTGCTCTGGATGTGGATTTGAACTACCTAAAACAGAACCTAAAATTTTAGATAATATAGAATCTCAAAGAAAAACCGAAAGTAAGAAAAATATCTATCCAAAATTAGTCGGTATAATTGCATTTGTACTATCGTTTTTAGCTGTTCAGTATTTTTTTTTCAAGAAACCATCACTTGACAAAGTAATGGTTGAAACAGCTAGCGAAATAAACAAATCCTGTCCCGTAATGGTTGACCAAAATACTAGACTTGACAATACAATGGCTATGCCTAATAATGTATTTGTATACAATTACACATTAATAAATTTAGAAAAACAAGATATTGATATTGATGAAATGAAAAATTTCATTGAGCCAAATGTGGTCAATAATATGAAAACTAACCCCGACATGACACTTTATCGAGAAAATAGAATTACCATGATTTATAATTATAAAGATAAAAACGGAGAGTTCGTTTTAAAAATAAATGTGAGCCCTGAAAAATATGAATAAACACTATGCGCACACCGTTAAAAAATAATTGTGTGGTTCTTACCTACTTGGGAAATCTTTTGAACTTTACTTTGATTCGTTCCTTTTTAGTAAGATAGCTTCATGTAAGAGCAACTAGCTTATAACCTTTTAACCTTTCCTAAAACTCAATGAAAAATATCAAATTATACTATGTACTGTTATTGTTAACTTTCTTTACTTTTTCGTGTGGGGATTCAGACAGTGGAATTACAGATGAAACAAATAACCAAATTCCTGACGACTATAATCTATTAGTTGCTTCAGACCTTGGAGAAATATTTCAAATAGGAAATAATACTGGAAATATAAAAAATATTGGACAGATAAAGAAGGAAAGTAGTAGTTCAATCTTATCTACTAGCAGCTTGATAGCTTCAGAAGATAAAATTTATGCTATAGAATATATTTACAACCCAACACCAACAAATAATCTTTTGATATTTGATAAACAAAAAAGCACAACTCAAATTGTCCCATTAACATTGCCTTCTAATATTAGTGGCTTTGAAAGACATCTTTATGCTCTCGCATGGAATAACAATGACCTGATTGGGGTTTTAGCAGAAAACGCTTTGGAAAAAAAATCTGCAAAGCATCTTGTCACTATTAATCTTCAAGACCATTCGATCACAGATTTAGGTATTACTTTTACAGAAGATTTAATTACCTCAATGAAAAAAGTTAACTCCAAATTATATTTATCAACTTGGGGCGAAGGTTTCTTAATAATAGATTTAAATAATAATACAGTAAACAGATTAAATTCTATTAGTGGAAGCAGAATGGCTATAATCAATGATTCAGAAATGGCAATAATGCAAGTTGTTCCTAACATTTTAAATGGAGCTAAACCAGAGATCATTAACTTGACAAATCTAACAATATCTGATAATTCAAAAGAAGAACATTATGGACTGGCTGCTGTTTTTGGTAACTCCATTTATAAAAATGAAGAGTATTTGAATTTAGTAGCCGTGCCAAATTTGAATTCAAATTTAGCTCTTTTAAAAACTAACTTTAAAACAAACAAAAATACCATTGTTAAAATTAAGTCAACTAGTGTGAACATAAATTTAATAATTCTGGATACAACGAATTAAAAGTTAAGATGTGTAACAACCTATTAAAACTACCTCACTCTTTCAAATTAAAAATGCTGCTACACAATACTCATTTTTTTTACGCATAAACTTTTAAATGCTACCCAAGTAATCAATCAAATTTGCCTAGATTACCAAGATTTGGTATTTTTGATAAAATCATACGTCAAATGGGAAAAAACACATCCATATCACTTGGAAGTCATTTTGAGGAATTTATAAACGGAGAAGTTAAATCTGGTAGATATAGCTCGGTGAGTGAAGTCATTCGTTCCGCATTGCGAATTTTAGAAAGTGAAGAAAAAAAAGAAAAAGCATTGATTAAGGCTCTTGAAAAAGGAGAACAAAGCGGATTTTGTTGAAGATTTCGACCCAAAACAAAATCTCATTGCATTACATCACCAACACTTATGAGTAAAAACCAAACCTATTTCCCCAAAATAAAAGACATCAAAGCAGCTGCCAATTCCATTCAAAACGTATCGGCTGTGACGCCTTTAAGCCCTAGCCATAGATATTCTAACCAATTTGGTGCTAACATTCTTTTAAAGCGTGAAGACCTTCAGCAAGTGCGTTCATATAAAATTAGGGGGGCGTATAACAAAATAAGTTCGCTTACCGCGGAAGAATCCCAAAACGGTGTGGTTTGTGCCAGTGCGGGCAACCATGCGCAAGGTGTGGCGTTATCCTGTAAATTGTTGAAGATTAAAGGTGTTATTTATATGCCTGCGCCAACACCCAACCAGAAAATAGAGCAGGTTAAAATGTTTGGGGAAGATTATATTGAAATTAAGTTGGTTGGCGACACTTATGATGATGCATACCATGCATCCATGTTGGAGTGTAAAGAATTCAATAAAGTATTTATCCATCCTTTTGATGACAAAAAAGTTATTGAAGGACAAGCAACCATTGGTCTCGAAATTTTAGAGCAAGCCACCGCGCCCATCGATTATGTTTTTATCGCTGTTGGCGGCGGCGGATTGGCAGCAGGTTTATCAACCATTTTTAAGGAACTATCACCCAACACCAAAATTATTGGTGTGGAGCCGGAAGGGGCGCCCTCCATGTCGGTTTCAATGGAGAACAACCAAAACACCGAATTGGAAACCATTGAAAAATTTGTTGATGGTGCTGCGGTAAAACGAGTGGGCGATTTAACCTTCCCCATCTGCAAAGCCAATTTACATGCCATGATAACCGTGCCATCAGGAAAAGTGTGCGAAACCATTTTAGAACTTTATAATAAAGATGCCATAGTTGTTGAGCCAGCAGGTGCGCTTAGCATTTCGGCATTGGATTTTTATGCGGATGCCATAAAAGGAAAAAACGTGGTCTGCGTGGTTAGCGGCAGTAACAACGATATTACACGAACTCCCGAAATTAAGGAACGCGCGCTGTTGTATGCCAATTTAAAACACTATTTCATTCTCACTTTTCCGCAGCGTGCCGGAGCGTTAAAAGAGTTTGTGGTCGATATTTTAGGGCCTCATGATGACATTACCCATTTTCAATATACCAAAAAAACAAATCGTGAAAATGGTTCTGCTGTGGTGGGGATTCAATTAAAATCTGCTTCCGATTTGGAGCCTCTAATCACCAAAATGAAACAACATAATTTTTATGGCGATTATTTGAACAATAAACCAGAACTGTTTCAATTCTTGGTTTAAAACTATGGTTTCTGTTTTTTGATTCCATGGTCGAAAACGTTTGAGTTTTATGCAATTTCTTTACATGTAAATAATACGTTAAGAATTTGATATTTTTTAAGAGGACTTCCTTTTTTTAAAAGTGATTGTATCAAATTATGGGTATATTAGCATTTGCTTTTAACACTATAATTTTTAAACATGAGCACTGCTACAATTGAAATTCCGGAACCATATAAAATAAAAACACTTCTCCATCAATCAACCTATTTGTCCGATGGCGAATTAAAAGAGTGGAAAGGAGAAACCGCTGAGGTATATTCCACCATTTCTTCCACAGAAAATTATAAGCCCACACTTTTAGGTACCATTCCGCAATTAGGCGAAAAAGAAGCTTTGGAGGTTTTAAACGCCGCTTTAAGTGCTTATGATAAGGGACAAGGTTTATGGCCAACTATGAAAGTGTTAGATCGCATTGCCTGCATGGAAAAGTTTGTAAAGCAAATGAAAACCAAGCGCGAGGAAATTGTAAAACTTTTAATGTGGGAAATTGGTAAAAACTTGCCCGACTCCCAAAAAGAGTTTGACAGAACGGTCGATTATATTTACGATACCATTGAAGCCTACAAACAAATAGACAGGGATTCGGCCAAGTTTGAAAAAAATGATGGTGTGTATGCACACATTCGCCGTGGGCCACTTGGGGTGGTTTTGTGTTTAGGGCCTTATAACTATCCGCTAAACGAAACATTTACGTTGCTTATTCCAGCATTGATTATGGGGAATCCCGTTATTTTCAAACCTGCGAAATTGGGGGTTTTGTTAATTTCACCATTATTGGAAGCTTTCCAAAACAGTTTTCCAAAAGGGGTAGTAAGTATTATTTACGGTCGTGGGCGTGTATTGGCAACACCCATTATGCAATCTGGTAAAATAGATGTATTGGCGTTAATAGGGAATAGTAAATCTGCCAATGCTTTGCAAGCAGTACATCCTAAAGGAAATAGGTTGCGTATGGTTTTAGGTTTGGAAGCTAAAAATCCAGCCATCGTTTTGCCTGATGCCGATTTAGATTTAACGGTAGATGAATGTATTGCAGGAACTTTATCCTTTAACGGTCAGCGTTGTACGGCTTTAAAAGTATTGTATGTGCATGAATCGATTGTAGATGAATTCAACAAGCGTTTCACCGCAAAAGTAGATGCCCTTAAATTTGGAAATCCTTGGGAACCGGGTGTAAAGTTAACACCGCTTCCCGAAGTTGAAAAACCAGGTTATATTAAAGAATTAATTGCAGATGCTTTAGAAAAAAGTGCCCGTATTTTAAATGAAAAAGGCGGAAAAATAACCGAAAACTTTATTTTTCCAGCGGTTTTGTATCCTGTTAATACAGGTATGAAAGTGTATAGCGAAGAACAATTTGGTCCTGTAATTCCTGTGATTCCGTTTTCAGATATTGAAGAACCGTTACACGATATGGCAGAATCCAATTATGGTCAACAAGTCAGTTTGTTTGGTAAAAACATTGAAAAATTAGCCCCATTAATTGATACCTTGGTGAACTTGGTTTGTCGTGTGAATTTAAACAGTTCTTGTCAACGTGGACCAGACGTCTATCCGTTTACAGGAAGAAAGGATTCTGCTTATGGTACCTTGAGCGTTCACGATGCCTTGCGTTCATTTTCAATTAGAACCTTTGTGGCTTCAAAAGATAACGACTATAACAATGCCATTTTAAAGGAATTGTTGGAAAAGAAAACATCCAATTTTATTAGCACGGATTATATTTTGTGATTTGTGTGATTTTAGCAATAAATTTCATTGAATAACGTTTTTAATTATTCAATGAAATTTGTTAATAACGAGATATTTATAATAAAAAGAATACAAATAGGCCGATATTGATAATTTTTTCATAAAAGTATTTGCTTTTTTTACTTTGTATTGAATAAAATTATAGTTTTACAATATGAAACATTCATAATCATGGGTTTATTTTATTAAAATCAATATATGAATGTAGCATGTGTCCTTTGGAAAAGAAATTAAAAACACACATGAAAATTTTAAAAAATAAAATACGTTCTTCTATACCCGGTTTGCCAGCGCACAGTCGCCGCCGCTTTTAATCTTATTGTAACAGCAAAACCCAAACGTCATTTTAATTTTTTTCTTAGTGTACAAAACATCCTTTATAGCATATCAAAATTCAGTTAGTTATTTAATTAACAAACGCTTCTTTGGTTATATTTTTCCCCGTCGCCCGTAAGGGTGCACTTCTATTTAAGAATCGCTACGTGCGGTTCACCAAAAAAACAATCCTAATTTTTAATTCATTTTTATAATTATAATGGACATTGTAATTGCCGATATATCACATGCCAAATACGCAGAGACCATTTGCGAAACCATTGCGGAATCTGCAGCGGTTAGAGGCACGGGTATTGCGAGACGCACGCCAGAGTACATAACAAAAAAGATGGAAAATGGCAATGCTGTTATTGCGTTGGATGGCGATCGGTTTGCGGGTTTTTGCTATATAGAACTTTGGGGCCATGGCAAGTTTGTTGCCAATTCAGGATTGATTGTCCACCCCGATTATCGTGGTGCAGGGTTAGCAAAAAAAATAAAACATAAGGTATTTAAGCATTCAAGAACCAAGTTCCCGGATGCCAAAGTATTTAGTATCACTACGGGATTGGCGGTTATGAAAATGAATACCGAGTTAGGGTATAAGCCCGTGCCGTTTTCAGAACTGACGGATGATCCAACTTTTTGGGATGGTTGCCAAACCTGTAAAAACTACGATGTTTTAACGCGTACCAACCGCAAAATGTGTTTGTGCACAGGCATGTTGTACGATCCGAAGGCGAAGAAGTTTGAGCCCAAAAAAATTAAGGAAAAGGTTTTTAATAGATTAAAACATATTAAAGAAACCATGTTTCTAAAAAAAGATAAAAAGTAATGGTGATGAAAAATCAGTAATTACCTGAAATGGCAAATTTTAAACGAGTCAAGATGAAGAATGTGCAGAAAATATTTCAACCGAAGAATTTGTCCATAAAGAATTCAGCCAATGAATGAAATGAATACAACAACAGACATAGAAGTTAAAACTGTTTTAGAAAAAGCTGAACATTTTTGTGAAGCAGAAGGACTTGAAATACAGCTTGTTTATAAACTTTCAAATAAATCATTGGAAATTATTTCTGAAAGATCGCAAGCACTTCCAACTTTGTATTTCGTAGGTGTTGAAATGTTGAAAAAACGTGCTGAAAACGGATGTTTTATATTGAAAAAAGAAGGTCAGATTTATGGTCATATCTTTGTCCACGAACACCAAGTTAAAGGACATTATGTTTATGAACGTACGTCACTATGGATAGACGATACATACCGAAATCATAATCTGGGTTTGTTATTAATGGCTAAAATAACAGAGTTTTATTCTGACACCTTTCTTATTTCCGTTGCACAAACGCCTAAAGTGCATCGCTACAACGAAATGTTGGGAATGACGCATGTTACCTTGGCTAAAATGTCGGCAGTATTGGTTGAAGAACTGGAAAAATTAGGAAAACTTCGCGATGAGTTTAGTTTTAGGTATTATGTGAATGCCTGTTTTGAGGCGGAAATAGGCGATTTAAAATAAAAGAAAAAATAAGTTATAAAGATAATAAAATGAAGAAATTAGTTATAGCATATAGCGGAGGATTGGATACTTCGTATTGCGCCGTAAGTTTATCAAAAAAATATGAAGTGCATGCGGTAAGCGTTAATACTGGTGGTTTTACCAAAGCTGAAATAGAACATATAGAATCGAACGCCTATAAAATGGGTGTTTCAACTTATAAAAATGTGGATGCGGTGGCGACATTTTACCAAAAAGTAGTGAAGTATTTGATTTTCGGAAATGTGTTGAAAAACAATACCTATCCACTTTCTGTGAGTGCCGAACGTATTATTCAAGCTATTGAAATTGCCGAATACGCTAAAAGCATTGGTGCCGAATATATTGCGCATGGTAGTACAGGTGCTGGAAACGACCAAGTGCGTTTTGATATGATTTTTCAAACCTTGGCACCAGAAATCCAAATCATCACACCCATACGGGATGAAAAATTAACCAGGCAAGCGGAAATAGACTATCTAAAAGCCAATGGCATCGATATGTCTTGGGAAAAAGCCAAATACTCGGTTAACAAAGGACTTTGGGGCACCAGTGTTGGCGGCTCAGAAACGTTGACTTCTGATAAACCATTGCCAGACAGCGCATACCCTTCACAATTAAAGCATGCAGAGGATGAAAAAGTGGTTTTAACTTTTGAAAAAGGCGAGTTGGTTGCTGTAAACGGCATCGAAAACGACTCAGAAATAAATATTGAAACTTTGAATAACCTTGCAAAAGCCTATGCTATTGGCAGGGATATCCATGTGGGCGATACCATTGTGGGCATTAAAGGGCGTGTTGGTTTTGAAGCACCGGCGGCATTAATCACAATTAAAGCACACCATTTATTGGAAAAGCACACGCTTACCAAATGGCAATTACAACATAAAGAATATTTGGCGAGTTTCTATGGTATGCACTTACATGAAGGGCAATATTTAGATCCTGTGATGCGAAACATAGAAGCGTTTTTACAAAGCAGTCAAGACAAAGTGAGTGGCGATGTGTTTGTAACGTTGAGGCCATACCATTTTAATTTAGATGGAATTAGCTCTGATCACGATTTAATGAATGCGAAATTTGGTAGCTATGGGGAAGAAAATAAAGGATGGACCGCCGATGAAGCGAAAGGGTTTATAAAAATCTTAGGAAATCAGAATAAAATTTATCATCAAGTAAATTCTTAATTTAAAGATTGTTAAAAATGAAAACCTGCAAAATACATAACCTGCAAGGTTTTCAAAACCTTGTAGGTTTATAGAACTATAACTAAAATGAAAAATATCCATGTTGGAATAATAGGAGGTGCCGGTTACACGGCAGGCGAATTAATCAGATTATTGATCAACCATCCTGAAACCGAAATCGATTTTGTGTACAGCACATCCAATGCAGGAAATAAAATAAGCAGTGTACACCAAGATTTATTGGGCGATTTAGACTTGAAATTTACAGACACCATCAACCCAAATGTTGATGTGTTGTTTTTATGTTTAGGGCATGGAAACTCCGTAAAATTTTTATCGGCTAATACCTTTTCTGAAAACACGAAGATTATTGATTTAGGAAACGATTTCCGACTTGAAAAAGACAAAGTGTTTCAAGGTAAAACCTTTGTTTATGGTTTACCGGAATTGCAAAGGAATGCCATTAAAAAAGCAAATTATATTGCAAATCCTGGATGTTTTGCAACCACGATTCAGTTGGCTTTGTTGCCACTTGCTGAAAAAGGATTGTTAAGTAATGATGTGCACATCAATGCGGTTACAGGTGCTACAGGTGCAGGAACATCATTGTCTGATACCTCACATTTTCCGTGGAGGGATAATAATTTTTCATATTATAAACCATTTACGCATCAGCATTTAGGTGAAATAAATCAGTCAGTTAAGCAATTGCAAAACAATTTTACTTCTGAAATTTTATTTATGCCGAACCGAGGAAATTTTTCAAGAGGTATTTTTGCAACGGTATACACAGATTTTGAAGGCACTTTGGAAGAAGCTAAAGACATGTTCAAAGCATTTTATAAAGATGCGAAATTCACTTTTGTATCTGATGAGGTGTTGCATTTAAAACAAGTGGTTAACACGAACAAGTGTTTAATACATTTGCATAAACACAATAATAAATTATTGGTAACCAGTATTATCGATAATTTATTGAAAGGAGCTTCGGGACAAGCCATTCAAAATATGAATTTAATGTTTGGGTTGGAAGAAACGATGGGGTTGCAGTTAAAGGGGAGTTATTTTTAGTCCCCACCTAGCCTCCCCAAAGGGGAGGAACCAATGCGCAATTCCCCTCCTTCGGAGGGGTTAGGGGTGGGTTCTACAGCAAGAGTGGCGCGTTAGCGATTGAAGTGGAAAGCCCACAGCGAGGCACGAGCGAGGACTTGCAGCGTAAAGCGCGACCCTGAGCGTTCCTGCAAGGTTTAAAAAAACCTTGTAGGTAATAGCGAGGGGAAACGCCCAAAATAATAATAAGTATAAAATTTTCTTCTTCCGAAGTATTAGAGGAAGAAAAAGTAATTTGAAAACAACTCACGAAAACGCCAATAATTTTATTCGTGTATTCGTGGCAACAAAACGTTAAAAATGAAAATAGCCATTATTGGAACAGGAAATTTAGGAAGCTCTATCGCAAAAGGACTTATTGGAAATAAATCTTTTGAAGCTTTGTATTTAAGCGATAAGAATACGACGTCCGTAAAAAGTTTTGAAAACGTTAAAAACGTGACTGTTACTAGCGATAATTTATTAGCTGTTGAACAAAGCGATATGGTTATTTTTGCTTTACAACCGAAGCATATAAATGCTGTTTTGGAAAGTGTTGCTTCTAAAATCACAGAAAAACATGTGGTTATTTCCGTGGCTGCTGGGGTTGATATTGCTAGAATTGAAGGCATTATTGGAAGTGATAAAAACATTATTCGGGTGATGCCAAATACAGCGATTTCCATTGGAAAATCGATGACCTGTATTGCGGCAAATGAAAAAGCGCAAGACAAGGTGGCGATGGCTCAAACCATATTTAACCAATTGGGAACAACTATGGTGATTCCCGAAGATTTAATACAAGCAGCTACTGTTATTTGCGCCAGTGGCATTGCGTTTTGGATGCGCCTTGTACGTGCAACTACTCAAGGGGCTATACAATTAGGTTTTGAGGCAGAACAAGCACACGAATTGGCAACGCAAACCTGTTTTGGTGCTGCGAGTTTGTTGTTGGAATCGGGCAGACATCCTGAACAGGAAATAGACCGCGTAACCACCCCAAGTGGTTGTACTATTGAAGGTTTAAATGCCATGGAGCACCAAGGTTTAAGCTCTGCTTTGATACAAGGCATTGTGGCTTCGTTTGAAAAAATCAATCAAATTAAAAAGAATTAAAATGCCATTATTTGACGTTTATCCATTATACAATGTAACACCAGTTTCGGGCAAAGATATGCTTGTTTACGATGAAAAAGGTGTTGAATATTTAGACCTTTACGGAGGTCATGCCGTAATTTCGATTGGGCATTCACACCCAAATTATGTGAAGGCTATTACTAATCAAGTTAAAACTTTAGGGTTTTACTCAAATGCCATTCAAAATCCGTTGCAAGTTGAATTAGCTGATAGATTAGAAACACTTTCTGGTTGTACAGGTTATGAATTGTTTTTGTGCAATTCGGGTGCTGAAGCCAATGAAAACGCTTTAAAATTAGCCTCATTCAAAACAGGAAAAGCGCGTGTTGTTGCTTTTAATAATGGATTTCATGGGCGCACATCGGCAGCGGTGGCGGCAACCGATAATAAAAATATTGTAGCACCTATCAATGCACAACAGGCGGTTACTTTTTTAGCTTTGAACGATGTTGAAGGCGTTAAAAAGGAACTGGAAAAAGGCGATGTATGTGCGGTTATTGTGGAGTTTATTCAAGGTGTTGGTGGCTTGGACCAGGGAACGGCTGAGTTTTTTGAGCAAGTGGACGCGCTATGTAAAGCAAATAATACGTATTTTATTGCGGACGAAGTGCAATCGGGTTACGGACGCTCCGGTAAATTCTTTGCGTTTCAATATTACAATGTCACGCCCGATGTTATTTCCATTGCGAAAGGCATGGGAAATGGTTTCCCCATTGGAGGGATTTTAATCCATCCAGATATTGAAGCGAAACACGGCATGTTAGGGACTACTTTTGGCGGCAATCATTTGGCTTGTGCTGCTGGGTTAGCGGTTTTAAATACGATTGAAGAAGAAAACTTGATGGCTAATGTCAATGACATTTCAGACTATTTCATTGCCGTAGCGAAAACAATTCCGCAGATAAAAAACATTAAAGGACGCGGACTCATGATTGGACTGGAATTCGATTTTGAAGTCGGCGACCTAAGAAAAAAGCTGATTTACGAACATCATATTTTTACAGGAGGTGCTTCAAATAAAAAGTTGATTCGGATTTTACCTCCTTTAACCATTAAAAAAGAACATGTCGATCAATTTTTTAAAGCTTTAAAAGTAGCTTTAAAGTAAGATGACTATTAAAAACTCTGATACTTAAACCTTAGAAAGTCTGGGGATTTAAAGTTCAGAAAAATCTAAGTTAGCAGTACTGAAAACTGTAACTGCGACTGAAAACTAAAATTATGAATACTTTATTAAGCATAGAAACAAGAAATGCCGTATTACTTAAAATGGCAGCACTTTTAGATTCTGAAAGAGCCGCTATAATTAAGATTAACAAAGCCGATTTAGAGGCTTATAATGGGGAGGATATATCTATGTACGACCGTTTAAAAGCAGATGATTCTAAAGTAAATGAAATGATTGCTTCGGTAAAACATTTAGCGGCTCAAAGAGACCCAGTGGGCATTGAACGCTTTAGCTTTAAACACGATAATGGCATGCAGGTTTATAATAAAACCGCTTCTTTTGGAACGGTGCTGATTATTTACGAATCCAGACCAGACGTGACCGTGGAAGCTGCTGGAATCGCTTTTAAATCGGGAAATAAAATTTTACTGAAAGGTGGTAAGGAGTCTTTAAGATCAAATTTGAAAATCGTGGAATTGTGGCATCAAGCGCTGAAAGCACATGGAGCTTCAACCGATTGGGTGGAATATTTACAATTTAACAGAACAGAAACCCAGGCGTTTTTGGAAAATCCGACGCAAAAAGTCGATTTAATTGTACCTCGTGGAGGCGAACGTTTAATTGCCTTTGTTAAGGAACATGCTACCTGTCCGGTAATTATTAGCGGTCGAGGCAATAACTTTGTGTATGTTCATAAAGAAGCAGACCAACAAATAGCTTTAGACGTCATTATCAATGCGAAAACAACCAAAATTTCGGCGTGTAATGCGTTGGATAAAGTATTGATTGATAAGAACCTTCCAAATAAAGAAGCCTTCATAAAAACCTTGATTTCAAAATTAAAAGAGTCTAAAATAAAGATTTTAGGTGATGAAGCGATTTCAAAATTTGATGATGTTGAGGCCATTCAATCAGATGACATTTGGTACAAAGAATTTTTAGATTATAAAATCGCGATGGCGGAAATTGATTCGAATGAAGACACCATTGCTATGATAAATAAATATTCTGGCGGGCATTCTTCATCCATCATTACAAAAAACAACGAAGTTGCTAAAGTGTTTATGGAAAATGTAGATACAGCAGCGGTTTACCATAATGCCTCTACGCGATTTACGGATGGTGGCCAATTAGGTTTGGGTGGCGAATTGGCAATCAGCACCGATAAATTACACCAAAGAGGCCCTATTGGTTTAGAACATTTGGTAACAAATAAATGGTATGTCCATGGAAACGGACAAATAAGATAATGCAGAAAAAGAAACGCATATTGCTTAAAGTGGGCTCTAATACGCTCACTAAAGAAACCGATAATATTTCGAGAGGTAAGATTGAAGATTTGGCAAACCAAATAGCACATTTACAAGATACTTGTGAGTTTGTTATTGTAAGTTCGGGTGCCATTGCTGTGGCAAAACAGTTTGTAAAATTGGAAAGTAAAGGCAAAGATATTAATGTAAAACAAGCCTTGGCATCTATTGGTCAGCCACATTTAATACGTATCTATCAAGAGATTTTTAGGGAATATGGGTTGCTTACTTCACAGTGTTTATTGTCGTATTCCGACTTTGAAAAGGAGCAAAGCAGAACCAATATCGTAAACACGATTAATGTATTGGTAAGTAATAATTACATCCCCATCATTAATGAGAATGATACGGTTGCTACCGATGAGATTAAATTTGGTGATAACGACAAATTAGGTGCTTTAACCGCATCACTTTTAGAGGTTGATTTGTTTATTATTGCTACCAATACCCATGGTATTTATACCAAGGAATCTATGGAGAATGGTACGCCAAAAACCATTGAAGTGGTGGCCGATTTTGATGTTTTGTTGGAACAAGTGGTCAATTCAAAATCGAAACATGGAAGCGGCGGGATGCAGTCTAAAATCGAAGCTGCTGCCGTTACCAAAAAAGCGAATATAGAAACGTGGATAGTAAACGGGCTGGAAGATAATTTCATGGTAAATGCTATGGAGAACAAAGTACTTTTTACTAAAATAAAATAGTATAAAAGACCTCACAGAGGTTTTTAAAACCTGTGAGGTCTAGAAATAAATTGGTAATGTTTTGAAGAAAATGAAGAACTTAATATTAATATTTTTTATTGTTGGACTTAATAACTGCTTTGGTCAAAACCAAGTATTTCAGACCGAATCTGAGATTGAGTCAATCCTAAATCGACAAAAAGTAAATCTATCCGAACCGATTACTTTAAAAAACGGACTATTAACTACCAAAAACATAATGATGGGATTTGACGGAAAACCTGTCTATGAAAGTGAGGTGAAAATAAAACTAAAAGAAATACTTGAAATAGAAACAGAGTTTTATGAAAAAACAAATATTACTAAACTAAAATTTATTTCTGATTCTGAAAATTCAATTCAAGAAAAATATCTAAATTCTGATGAATTCCATAGCCTTAATTCTTCACAAATAAATTTACGTTTTATTAATTCAGAAAATCTTGCTGAATTATTAGATTTTTTTAATAAATACAAATTAAATTCGGGTATTATAAGCAACTATCTAGAAAATGAAACATTTGATTCATTTATACATAAATTTAGTATGAATGAAGAATTTCAAATAGAAAGAATTAAATTCCCTTTAGATTATAGTAAAAGAATAGATTTTGAGAATAATGATTCATCGTTAAATAAAAGCACAATTCCAATATCACTTTGGAAACACCAAAACTTAAATTTAGACAAGCTAACAAGAGTTCAAATTTATGATAATTTTCAAAAAACATTAAAGGAAACGGACGAAAGGTTAATTGATTATGTTCAAATAAAGGACAACATTGATATAGGGCTTTTTTTTAAAAGAATAAAAGGGCTTTGGTTTTTAATAGCAATTGAGAATAGATAGTATTAAACAGAACTATTGTTAACACTGTATAAAAAAAATACAGTTGAGTATTAAAAAAGGTAGTTACGTATTTGTCAAATTTAATTACGTAAAAGCCTAATATACATAACCGTGTCATTTTTATAAAGAAACATTACCCTGCAAGGTTTTAAAACCTTGTAGGTGGGGTGTCAAATTTGTGCGTATTCATAAAAAAATCGTTCGTTCTGTTTCTTAAACTTTTTCGGTGTTAAAAACCTAAAAAGCTAGTAAAATAAAGACTTTAGGTCATTTTTAAATTCATTATTGAAGATAAAAAAGAGAACGGAATTTTAAATTTTATGTACTTAATATTTGACATCCCACCTTGTAGGTATGAAAAAAATAACACTAACACAATGAAGAACTACACCTCCATACACGATATAGATAACATCCATACTTGGATTGAGGAAGCGAAGGCATTAAAGGCACATCCGCTTAAACATATCGATTTAGGAAAACATAAAACCCTTGGTTTATTGTTTTTTAATTCTAGTTTACGAACCCGTTTAAGTACCCAAAAAGCAGCATTGAATTTAGGTATGGATGCTATTGTTATGAATGTTTCTGGCGATGCCTGGGGCATTGAGTTTGGTGATGGCACCATCATGAACGGAAACACGGCAGAACATATTAAGGAAGCCGCCGCAGTAGTGTCGCAGTATTGCGATATTATTGCCGTAAGAGCGTTTCCAACATTAACCGATAAAGAAAAAGATGAAAGTGAGCATGTGCTAAAGTCCTTCGTAAAATATGCATCGGTGCCCATTGTAAATATGGAAAGCGCCACCGGACATCCGCTTCAAGGGCTTACCGATGCCATTACCATTTCAGAACACACCAAAAAAACGAAGCCAAAAGTAGTTTTAAGTTGGGCACCACATATTAAATCATTACCTCATGCGGTGGCAAATAGTTTTATTCAAGCCATGCAAAAAATGGAGGTGGAGTTTGTCATTACACATCCCGAAGGCTATGGGTTGAATCCTGAAATAACAGGAAATACGCCCATAAATAACAATCAAAAAGAAGCATTTAAGGATGCCGATTTCGTGTATGTGAAAAACTGGAGCAGTTATAACGATTATGGAAAAGTGCTTAACACAGACCCCAATTGGATGATTACTAATGAAAAATTAGGCGATGCTAAATTTATGCACTGTTTACCAGTTAGAAGAAATTTAATTGTTGAAGATGCCGTTTTGGATGGACAAAATTCATTGGTTATTGAACAAGCGAATAATAGAACTTATGCAGCACAATTAGTGTTGAAGAAATTATTAGAAGCCAATAAGTAGATTAATTTCCTTTGTGAAACTTTGTGTCTTCTTTGTGTGTTTTGTGTATAACTATTTCACAAAGTTGCACAAAGGATTCACAAAAAACACAAAGCTAAACTGAGATTTATAAAAGAAAAATGGAAAAACTGTCCATAGTAAAAATAGGTGGGAACATCATTGAGGACGATGCGTCTTTAAGCGCATTCTTAAAACTCTTTGCTAACTTAAAAGGAAAAAAAATTTTAGTCCACGGTGGCGGAAAACGCGCCACCAGTATCGCATTAAAATTAGGCATTGAATCTAAAATGGTGAATGGCAGACGTATTACCGATGCCGAAACATTGGAAGTGATAACTATGGTTTACGGTGGTTTGGTAAACAAAAACATCGTAGCACAATTACAGGCATTACAAATAGATGCGATTGGTTTAACAGGAGCCGATATCAACAGTATTTCATCAGAAAAAAGACCTATAAAAGAAGTCGATTTTGGTTTTGTGGGTGATGTTAAAAAAGTAGCGCACAAGTCTATTGATAAATTAATCCAGGCGGATTTTACTCCCGTTTTTTGTGCGATTACACATGATGGCAACGGACAATTACTAAACACAAATGCCGATACCATAACATCACAAGTCGCTGTTGGCATGAGCAAAATTTACGAAACATCCATTTATTATTGTTTTGAATTGAATGGTGTTTTAAAAGACATCAACGATAAAAATTCGGTGATAAAACACATCGATTCTAATTTATACAACCAATTATTGGCAGATGGCATTATTGCAGACGGCATGCTTCCAAAGCTGGAGAATTGTTTCGACGCTTTAAAACATGGCGTAAAAACCATAAATATGGGAAACACGGCGATGTTGACCCAAGAAAACAATCATTTTACAAGAATAACTCTATAATATGGCATTACAGGAACTAACAAATAACGCAGTTGCACTATTAAAACAGTTAATAGAAACACCTTCTTTTTCTTCGGAAGAAGACCAAACGGCATCACATATTGAAGCTTGGTTTAAGCGAAATGACATCGAATATAAGCGAACCCAAAATAACGTTTGGGCAGTTAACAAGCATTTCGATGCCAACAAACCAAACATGTTACTTAATTCGCACCACGATACCGTAAAACCCAATACCGCTTATACGAAAGACCCGTTTAAAGCCATTGTAGAAGATGGGAAATTATACGGTTTAGGAAGTAATGATGCAGGTGGGTGTTTGGTGTCGTTAATCGCAACATTTACCCATTTTTACAACCATAAAGATTTAAAATATAATTTAATTTTGGTCGCTTCCGCGGAAGAAGAAAGCAGCGGACCCAATGGATTGAACAGTATGCTGAACATCATTCCAAAAATTGATGTTGCCATTGTTGGCGAACCCACGTTGATGAATTTAGCTGTTGCCGAAAAAGGCTTGGTGGTTTTTGATGCCAAAGTAAAAGGAACGGCGAGTCATGCAGCGCATCCAAATGACGATAACCCCATTTATAAATTGATTGAAACTTTACAGTGGTTTAAGGACGTAGCGTTTGAAAAAACCTCCGAAGCCTTAGGCGATGTAAAACTAACCGTCACACAAATCAATGCAGGTAAGCAACATAACGTGGTGCCAGCAGATGTAGAATTAGTGATAGATGTTCGAGTCAACGATAAATATACGAATGCCGAAATAGCAGAATTTTTACATAAAAATGCACCATGTTCAAGTATTGCGCCACGTAGTTTAAATTTGAATTCATCATCTATTCCGGTGGAACATCCATTAGTGCAAGCAGGAATTGCCTTAGGAAGAACTACGTATGGATCGCCAACATTATCAGATCAGGCATGGTTATCATGTAAATCATTAAAATTGGGTCCAGGCGATAGTCCACGTTCGCATTCAGCAGATGAATTTATTTATTTGCATGAAATTGAAGAAGGCATAAAAATATATGTTGAATTGTTGAATCGGGTCTTAATTCCTGCGTAAGCAGGAATCTTGATGATTGACCTGCAAGGTTTTAAAAACCTTGTAGGTCTGAAATAGAAAACATGAAATAGACCTGTCAGGTTTTTAAAACCTGAAAGATCTGAAATAATAACTAAAAATGAAAGTAGAGATTTCTGCTTTCGCAGAAATTTATGAAACTCTGGGATAAAGGCATATCAATCGATAAAAAAATAGAACAATTTACCGTTGGAAACGATAGGGAAATTGATATGCATATTGCAAAATACGATGTCATCGCATCACGGGCACACGCTAAAATGCTTCAAAAAATCGGTATTCTATCAGCACACGAATTAGTGGAATTATTAGGTGGATTAAAAAAATTGGAAGCCCAAATTGATAATGGCACTTTTGTAATAGACCCACAATTTGAAGATGTACATTCCAAGATTGAGTTTGAGTTGACTAAAACTTTGGGCGAGGTTGGTAAAAAAATCCACACCGCACGTTCCAGAAACGACCAAGTTTTAGTGGCGTTGCAACTGTATTACAAAGAAAACTTAGGCATTGTAAAACAGAAAACACACACTCTTTTTGAAACCCTTTTAGGATTGGCAGATACTTATAAAGACAAAGTGCTTCCTGGATATACCCATTTGCAAGTGGCCATGCCATCTTCGTTCGGGTTGTGGTTTTCGGCGTATGCAGAGGTGTTGATCGACGATGTTTATTTGCTAAATGCCGCTTTAAAAACAGTCGATCAAAACCCTTTGGGTTCTGCCGCTGGTTACGGAAGCTCGTTTCCTATTGACAGGGAATTCACGACCAAAGACATGAATTTTTCAACCCTAAAATACAATGTGGTTGCTGCTCAAATGAGCCGAGGCAAAAGCGAACGCACCATTGCTGCCAGTTTAGGGAGTTTATGCAACACCATGAGCCGTTTTGCCATGGATGTGTGTTTGTATATGAGTCAGAATTTTGGCTTTATATCGTTTCCAGATGAGTTAACAACAGGCAGTAGCATCATGCCCCATAAAAAAAACCCAGATGTTTTTGAGTTGATTCGAGGAAAATGCAACAAAATACAAGCACTTCAAACAGAAATGTTGTTAATAACCAACAATTTGCCAAGTGGCTATCATAGAGATTTTCAGTTGCTAAAAGAAAATATGATTGCTGCCTTTGAGGATGTAAAAGACATTCTGGATATTTTTAACTATTCCATTCAGCAAATCATCGTTAAAGATGTTGATATTCACAACGATTTATATAAATACTTGTTTACGGTTGATAATATTAATACACTTGTTGTTGAAGGACAAAGTTTTAGGGAAGCTTACCAGAAAATTGGTGGACAAGTACAGGATGGTACCTACAAACCTGATACCTCTAAAAAGCATACCCATGTTGGGAGCATTCACAATTTGTGTTTGGATAAAATTAGAGGAAAATTTCCCATATAAAAATGATTTCTAAAACCTAATGGAATGTCAGCTAAAAAAACGATTTTAATTTTTTGTTTATCATTTGTAATGTTCAGTGGTTTCGCCCAAGTAGAAATAATACCTTTATGGGATGGCGACATTCCTAACAGCCAAAAATCAAACGAAGAGGAGGTTGTTGAAAGTACCGATATTGTTAGAATGTCATTGGTGCAGAAACCAACTTTGGCGGTGTATTTGCCTTCCAAACGCAACGCTACAGGAAAAGCGGTGATCATTTGTCCTGGAGGCGGCTATCAGTATTTAGCTTATGATTGGGAAGGAACGGACATAGCCAAATGGTTTAATTCCAAAGGCATTGCTGCTTTTGTTTTAAAATATAGACTACCGAATTCCAAATCCATAAAAGTGTCTTATGAAGCACCTTTACAAGATGCGCAACGGGCTATAAGATTGCTGCGTTCACAAGCTGCGAAATGGGGCATCAATCCAAATAAAATTGGAGTTATTGGTTTTTCGGCAGGAGGGCATTTAGCTTCTACATTAGGAACTCAGTTTGATAAACCCAACTTTTTTAAAGAAACCGCTATCGATACCATTTCTGCACGACCGGATTTTATGGCATTGATTTATCCCGTTGTTACCATGAAACCAGATTATACGCACAAAGGTTCTAAACAGGCATTATTAGGCGATAATCCTACTGAAGCGTTGATAAACCAATATTCCAATGAATTGCAAGTAACCGAAAATACACCGCCTACTTTTATGGTACATTCTGAAGATGATAATGCAGTTCCCATTGAAAACAGCCTGAATTTGTATAAAGCATTGAAAGATAAAGGCATTAAAACCGAAATGCATATATATCCCAACGGAGGACATGGTTATAGTTTGGCATTGGGGAAAGGGCACCTTCAAACTTGGACTGATAGGTTGTATGATTGGTTGGAGAGTTTGCGATAGGTTTCTCCTGCAGATTCCGCAAATTTTCACAGCAACACTCCCAAGGTTTTTAAAACCAATCCCAATCAATAAGCAGTATCTTGTTCAGTTTAAGTCATACACCTTGCGTCTCTGCGGCTTTGCGAGATAAAAAGAAAAGAGCCTGCAAAAGCAGACTTTCCGAGTTAAAGTGGGGAGAGCAGGATTAAATATCCTATTTCTCCATTTGTGAAAATGAAAAGTAACGCTGTTATCACAGCGCACATTTTTCATTCTAAACTATTTTCTGAAACACATTTCAAAACAGTTTAGAATAAAAAGAGCCTGCAAAAGCAGACTTTCCGAGTTAAAGTGGGGAGAGCAGGATTGACTCCGTCCATCCTGAAAACTACGTTTTGAAAATAGAAAAACCCACAAAACAAAAAAGCAAGCTTTATATTTTGCTTGCTTTTTCTATTTATCCGTGGGGAGAGCAGGATTCGAACCTGCGAAGATGAAATCAGCAGATTTACAGTCTGCCCTCGTTGGCCGCTTGAGTATCTCCCCAAAACCGAGCGCAAATATATTATAGTTTACCAACTATGCAAAATAAAATCCTGCCATTTTACAATTCGTAGCGCAACCTAAACGACACAAACAAGGGCTGTATAAAATACTCGGTAGCACTTACTGAAATTGCACCGGTATTACTGTTGTTCTGAGACTTGGTATTGAACAGGTTAGTTGCTTTGATTTCGTATTCCAACTTAGCGTCTTTATCTTTTCTGTATGATAACGAAGCATTCAAAAACTCATAACTGTTAATAGTGCCATTGGCGTTACTAAAATTAGTATAAGAGTAATCAGATTTAAAGGTAAATGATTTTAATATAAGCGCATCTACCTCAATGGATGGCGCTTTGGTATAAAATTTTGTATTGTTGCTCCCTTGGTTGTTGTCTTGGATAGTGTATCTATAACCAAGCTCAAAATTAGGGGCCGTTTTAAAATTAGTCCTTAATTCGGTTCGATAGGTTTGCGAAAAACTTTCGTTTATTGATAGCCTATTTTGAATAAATTGGTTAAACTTGGAATAATTAAAGTTGCCACTTAAAGAGGCTCTTATTTTACCAAATGCACGCTGAAAACGACCATTGGCACTAGCACTTTCGTCGGCAAACCCAGAATTGAAGGGCGAACTTATACGAATGACGCTACCGGGTTCAAAAACCGATGTGTTCCTAATGTTATCAATGCTTTTGCTGTAATTAAGGCCAGCATATACATTGGTATAATTGAACATATTAAAACTATAATAATTTAGGTTGATATTGTGCGACAAGGCGCTTTCCAACTCTGGATTTCCAGAAAACAAGGCGCTATAGCTATTTAAAACCAAACCACTTGCAAACTTGGAAACATCGGTAAACTGTGTTTGCATCCTGTAATTTAAAGTTACTTGCTCACTTTTTTTCAATTGCATTATCATATTGAAATCTGGTAACAAACGGAAAAAATTATCGGTAACCTGAATGTTTAACTGCGTGTTTTTGGCACTGTAGGCATGTGCTGAAGCCCCAGGTGTAAAAGTGAATTTTCCAGTTTTCAATCTATAATGGAAGCCTAAATACACATCGCTAAAATTGTATTTAATATCGTTTGTATCAAGTCCATCATTAATGGTTGGTGTTGGGTTGAATTGGGAATTGTCATCTAAAAACTGAAAGATATTAGAGTCGAATTGCTGTGTGCTTAAAACGCTTCCCAAAGTGAAATTAATATTGCTTTTGGTATTCAAAATGTTCCAATAATCAAGTTTGGCATCCATTTGATTGGATTTAACACGTTTATTTTGAGCAATGTTATAGCCCAATTGCGCACCATCCAATCCTAAGTTATTGGCGGTACCATCATAATTTTCTTTATCCTCCAAAACGGCATTATAAAAAGGATCTTCGTCTTGCAATAGATGCTGAACTTCCAAAGCAAAAATATGATTCTCATTGTGGGTGTAGTAATAATTTAGATTTTGACTGATGCTATAGGGGCTTGAGTTTTCAAATTGCCCAATATTGCCATTAACCGATGAGAAAAAACGCTCGTCTTGCGATTCTTTTGAAAGGCGCCCTAAAATATCATAATCCAACTGATTTCTAGTGTTAGGTTTATATTTTGCCGACAGCTTTAGCATGCCTAAATCGCTTCGTTGCGTGGTATTGCTCGTAGTGCTTTCATCTGGAATACCAAGTGCGGGGTTGGTGTATTGAATATCCCTGTTTTCCTCTAAATCTGTTCTACTATTCGAAAAAAGAGCAAATCCACTTAAATCCAATGCTTTGTTGGCCGCCCAACTAAAATTGGCGCCTCCAAATTTGGTGTTTATATCTTTTGCCCTATTGTTCTGAACCGTTAAAAACCCCAAATCATTGCTTCCTAAATTAATATTGGTGCCGCTGCTTCTGCTCGGGTTTCTAAAACCACCGGTAAAGTTGAAATAATCACGACGTGTAAAGGTCACTTCGCCAATATTGTTCAAATCTGTAATGGTATTGATGCTGTATTCGGGGCTGTAATAAAACAATTTGGGCTGTATTAAGTACAGACCGTTTTGGTTGGAAGCACCTCCGCCCAAGGTTACATTCCCAAACCAAAAATTGGTTTTTCCTTCTTTTAATTTAATGTTTATGGCTACATTGTCTTGATTGTTGGTAACACCGCTTAATTGCCCAACTTCAGCGTAATTTTTTAGTATCTGAACTTTGTCAACGGCATTTGAAGGAATGTTTTGTGTGGCCAATTTTGAATCGCCATCAAAAAATTCTTTGCCTTCAACCATTATTTTTGTTACTACTTTGCCTTCAACTTGTATTTGCCCGTCATCATTTATTTCCACTCCGGGTAAATTTTTAAGCACATCGCCTAACTTGCGTTCCGTGCCTTTATTAAATGAATCGGCATTGTAAATTAAGGTATCGCCCCTTACTACTACGGGCATTTCGTAAACCAAATTAATTTCATCTAAGGTATTGTCATTTTGTAAAGTGATGTTCTTAACAAGATCGACATCTTTGGATTCAAAAAGTTCCTCTGCCGTTTTCATGCCAATATAACTTACCTGAAGTTTATAAGTTGCGTTCTTTTTTAAACTGAGTTTGTAACGCCCTTGATCGTTTGTAATTCCGTAAGAATCCAAGGCTTTTGTTTCTTGGTTGATGGCGATAACATTGGCAAGTTCTAAGGGGTTTCCTATGCTGTCTTTTACAACGCCTTCCAACTTTATTTGGGCAAAAAGGGTACTGGTAGCTAATAGGAGGAGTGTGGTTAATATTAATTTCATCAATGAATGTTTATGGGTGGTTATCAATATGCTTTATTTGTGCCTACTATCTTCTTCCACCACCAGGGCCACCTCTAGATCTAAAGTTTTCGCGTATTTCCGCGGTTTTCTTTTTCACTATTTCATCATACTCAATCTTGGTAATTTCCTTTCCTTTTGAAGGGACTTTAATAACATCTTTGACTTCAGGATTCAATACAATTTTAGAACATAATATAATAGTCTTATCAGCACTTACTTCTAAAATCAATCCTGGAAGTCCCCAATAATCACTAGGGCCTTGATTTACTGGAATTTGCATTGTGTACCACGCAACAATTTGAATGTTTTTGGTTGTAGGTGCATCTGTTTTTTCATCGTCAGGGGGTCGTCTAAAATTAAAACCGCTTTCAGCATCCACTGTTTTTGTAGCTGTTGCCTTAAAACACGTGTATTGGCCAATTTGCTTGGTTTCGCTTTCCATTATCCAATCAAATTTGGGCAAAGAATCTTTAACCAAAAATTGTTTCCCAAAAAGTTCTTGTTCCTGTAACAACAATTGGTCTTTAATATTTTTATATTGGGGCCCACTGGTCATGCTGCCCATCATCATACCAAAACGGCTACCTCCCGCTCCTGGGGCTTCTAATTTTTCTTCTTCTTTATATAAAGATTCCGATTGATTGAAGGTTAACACAAATGTTTTTTCCAGCATGCTTTTCATGCGTTCCGCTATTTGCTTTTTTTGGTCTTCGCTCATGCCTGGGCGACCAAAATTGCTCATATCTACCGTAGTTTTTGAAAAGTAATAGGCTTTTCCTTGAAAATCTTTTTGCCCAAAGGCACATACAGAAACCAGAAGTACAAAAACGATGATATTTAATTTTTTAAAATGGAGTTTCATAAAACATGCTATTATAGATTGTTGTAAAAATATATTTTTATACACTACTAAGACCGTGAACATGATAATAAGTTTAAACTGCTAAGTGTTAAAGTGTTCTTAAATTTATTTGAAGCTTTTAAACTTGATGCATACAATTATTTTTATTGAAACCCGTTTGATTTTTGTATTTTTCAAACTTCTATGAAACATATATTCATTTTATTCTTTTTCTATTCGTTGTCCGTAAGCTCACAAGAGCCTATTTCAAGCGCTTTGGTAACAAAAACAGTGTTACAAGCGGATGCCTTTGTTAGCACAAACAATTTTGATACTACTTTTTATATTCAGGACAACGTGCTTTTTAAAAACAGCAAGGAAACAAAAGGCATTGACATTGGATACAGTAACTTTCAACTGGGAAATATTTCAACCGTAAACACGTTTAACCCTTTAAAAATCAATCTGTTTTATAAAGATTTTAATACGGTGGTGATTCTGGATAATCGTTTGGCCGAAATATTTAAAATAGATTTTAACACATTGCCAGAGTACAAAAACGTTTCGTTTGTTTCAACAGGTTCTGACAATACGCTTTGGGTTTTTAACCAAGATACCCAACAATTGGAACTTTTTGATTATAAAACCAATAGCACAAGGGCTAAAACCTTGCCGATTCAAAGTCCTGTTTTAGATATTAAAAGTAACTATAATAACTGCTGGGTGCTTACCGATAAGCAACTGTATGTATATGATTATTTTGGAAATCTTTTAAAGAAAATGAAAAATGAAGGGTATTCTTCATTGGTTATAGACAATGAAAACATGGTTTTCAAAAAGGATAACGCTTTATTCTATTTAAAAAAAGACTCAGGAACGGTTGCTCCCATTAGTTTGCCGAATTTGTTGATAAATCAGTTTTTTGTAACCAACGAAACCTTGTATATTTATAGCGATGGAACGCTTTACCAATTCCAATTAAAAATCAACTAGAATTATGCATATTGCTATTGCCGGAAATATTGGCGCAGGAAAAACAACGCTAACAAAATTACTAGCAAAACATTACAAATGGGAAGCACAACTTGAAGATGTGGTGGACAACCCATATTTAGACGATTTTTACAACCAAATGGAACGCTGGAGCTTTAATTTGCAAGTGTACTTTTTAAACAGTAGGTTTCGTCAGGTTTTGCAAATTCGTGAAAGTGGAAAAGATATTATACAAGATAGAACCATTTACGAAGATGCCCACATTTTTGCCCCGAACTTACATGCGATGGGTTTGATGACCAATCGCGATTACGAAAACTACAAATCGCTTTTCGATTTAATGGAATCGCTGGTTAAAGGGCCCGATGTGCTTATTTATTTGCGAAGCACCATCCCTAATTTAGTGTCTCAAATCCATAAACGGGGTCGAGAATACGAAAACTCCATCAGCATCGATTATTTAAGCAGGCTGAACGAACGCTATGAAGCTTGGATACACGGCTACAAAAAAGGCAAACTATTGATTATTGATGTTGATAAACTGGATTTTGTGGATAAACCAGAAGATTTAGGCCAGGTTATCAATACCATTGATGCTGAAATTAATGGGCTTTTTTAAGTTTATTGGTCTCAAATAGAGTTAAAAAGGCAATTATTATTTGCGAAGGCCAGCTAAAATAAAATGCAACAAATTGAATTTCAACTACAAAACGAGCGCTAGCTACAGATAATATGCATTTACATTTTGTTCAGGAATAATGAACTATTACTTCCGTTCATAAGTTATAAAAGAAAAATCAAACTCGTTTTCCACATCCTTTTTATGAAATACATTGGAGGTTTCTTCCCAAACAGAAGCATCGATTTTTGGAAAATAGGTATCGGCAGGAAAAGATTCGTGCACACGCGTCAGCTCAATTTTATCGGCCAGCAAAATAGCTTGTTTATAAATTTCACCACCACCAATAATATAAGGCTGAGAGTCATTAATGCAAGCTTTAATGGCATCATTTAGCGTATGTACCAAAATAACACCCTCAGGAACTTGATAATCTGAATTCCTGCTAATAACCACATGGGTTCTATGAGGTAAAGGCTTAGAAAAACTTTCAAATGTTTTTCTTCCCATAATAATATGATGTCCGCTGGTTAGGTTTTTGAATCGTTTTAAATCGTCGCTAATGTGCCAAATCAATTTATTGTGCTTGCCAATCGCATTATTTTCGGCGGCGGCAACTACAATGGTAAGTTCAGACTTTTTTTTTTCTTCGGAATTCGGAGTATTGAAATCGTCAGGTCCCATCAAAGTCTTATGTTGTGGCAACTCATTTTTAAGTTTTTCTATACGTTCTTTTTGTTTTGCAACCAATTTGTTCAATTGTTGCGCTTCCCAAGCTTTCCCCATAAATTTATGGGTAATGAACACATTGAATAGATGGTAAAGGAACAAGAACAACCAAAAGGCTATGGCATAAACAAACCAATTGATTTCAAATAATTTAAAATCCTTGCCAATTCCCAAAACGGTGTTGGCAATTATCAAAAAAACCGCGCCAATTAAAAAAACCACAAAATGAACGTATAAACGCTTTTTTTGTTCAATACGTTTTTGGGCGTTTTTTATAAGCTCTAACTGCTCTTTGTCTATTTGTGGGATCTCTTTCTTTTTACCGAACATACTGCTTGAATTATAAACACAAAGTTACTGTTTTTTAATGATTCATCTGGTTATGCTTATTGTTTTTAATTCATCAAACATAAGAGCCGATGGGCAGGTGTTTCATCCCTATAATCATTTTGGTTGTGCGAAAAAAATTTAGTTTTGATGTTTCATAATGATGCATTTACAATCTTGGAAACGTTCTGTTCTCACGAACGTTTTATTTTAAAACACCTGAAAATCAATCAAAAACAAAATTTTAGAGTTGACAATAACATAAATAAAGTGCTATAATTATTGCTAACATTAATTTTTTTTCAATCGATATTACTAAATTGATAATTCTTTGTTTTTTAATGGATTAAAAGTTTAGTACGGGAAAATTGTTTTTTAAATTTGCAGTATAAAACAACACAAAAAATTAAATTATGGCTATTTCAAAACAATATCTAAAAAGCAAACCGGTTTGTAAAGTTACGTTCTCTATCCTTGCTGAAAACGCAAAAAAAGTGTCATTGGTAGGAAGTTTCAATGAATGGAACGCGAAGGCTACTCCGCTTAAAAAATTAAAAAACGGGACTTTTAAAGGGACTGTGGACTTAGATCAAGACAATTCTTATGAATTTAAATACCTTGTAGATGGAGCTTTTGTTAATGACGATGCTGCCGATGCGTATGTATGGAATGATTTTGCTGTTGCTGATAACAGTGTGGTAAACGTTTAGTTAAATCCGAACAATTAAACCGAAAAGTGCCTTCAAATTTGAGGGCATTTTTTTATACAGCAACACTACCTTTTATGTGTGGATGTGGATGGTAATCTTCCAGTGTGAAATCTTCAAAAGTAAAGTCGAAAATGTCCTTTACTTCTGGGTTTAGTTTCATTTTAGGAAGCGGTCTGATGTCTCTTGAAAGTTGTAGTTCCAATTGTTCAAAATGGTTGCTATAAATATGGGCGTCGCCAAATGTATGGATAAATTCCCCTGCTTCATAACCACACACTTGCGCCATCATCATGGTAAATAATGCATACGATGCAATATTAAAAGGCACTCCTAAAAAGATATCGGCACTACGCTGATATAACTGCAAAGACAATTGGGGTTTTGCATTTATGCCTCCTTCAGGGGTTGTGGGGCTCACATAAAACTGAAAAAAGGCATGGCAAGGTGGCAACGCCGCTTTACCGTTGGCAACATTTTCGCTAAACGATTTTGAAGTATCCGGTAATACTGAAGGATTCCAAGCAGAAACCAACATCCGCCTACTATTCGGACTGCTTTTTAAAGTTTGAATAACTTCTTTAATTTGGTCGATGTCGTCGCTATTCCAGTTTCGCCATTGATGGCCATACACAGGGCCTAAATCGCCATTCCCATCAGCCCACTCGTTCCAGATACGCACCCCATTTTCGGTAAGATAATTAATATTGGTATCCCCTTTTAAAAACCAAAGCAACTCATAAACAATCGATTTTAAATGCAGTTTTTTTGTGGTTACCATCGGGAACCCTTCCCTTAAATCAAAACGCATTTGGTAGCCAAAAACACTTTTTGTGCCCGTGCCTGTGCGGTCTCCCTTTTCATTTCCGTGCTCTAAAACGTGCTTTACTAAGTCGTGATATTGTTTCATCCTATTCCCCACGTAGGTGGGGATCTCTTTAAATTAAACTAAAATTTTCTTGAGGTTAAAAATAGAAAAAAGAGTCAAAACCTTAATCACGAAGCTTCAATGAATATCATAAAGTTATTAACTAAGATAGATGGGGTTCCTTCTGATTTATTCTATCTCTAAGGAACTACCTTTTTTTTACTAAAAATTTACGTGGGTTTTAATGGAGAAGTTACGAAAAACGTCAAAATTTACTTTTGAAGCTTTAATAAACCACTATGGACTAGAAGTCCATAGGTTTGATTAGCAGACTGAAAGTCTGATTCGTGAAATTTGCGAAAAACACATAAAACTGTGATAATTAATTTGTGGTTTTGCGATTAAAAATTTTTAGCCCTGAGTAATTTGGGGAAAGCGAGATGCACTAAGGTGCTTAGTTTTAACTATTTTTAAGACCAATAAATATAATAATATTAGTGACTAAGGTTGATGGGATCCCTGCATTGGCAGGAATTCCTAACCAATTATCATGCCTGCGATGGTTGCAGAAACCAACGATGCAATACTACCACCAATAAGTGCTTTTATACCGAATTGTGAAAGCGTTTTACGTTGCCCAGGGGCCAACGAGCCAATACCCCCAATTTGAATGCCTATAGAAGCAAAATTTGCAAAACCACACAGCATATACGTTGCCATAATAATTGATTTTTCGTAGTTTAAATGCGTAGCATTCGCCATATCCTTTAGGTCTCTAAGTTGTATATAACCTATAAATTCGCTCGCCGCTATTTTAATACCGAGTAGTTGCCCCATCATCATCATGTCTTCTTTTGCAACGCCAATCAACCACATTAGCGGTGCAAAGGCATAGCCTAATATAAGTTCTATGGATAGATTTTGATACCCTGTATTATCTGCTATCCAATTATTTATAGTGGAAACATTCCCGATCCAACCTAAAATACCGTTAAACATGGCAATAAATGCAACGAAAACCAAAAGCATGGCGCCCACATTTACAGCTAATTTTAAACCTTCGGTGGTGCCATTTGCAATAGAGTCTAAAAAGTTTGAGCCAATTTTTTCTTGGGAAACTGTTACATCCGTATTTATGTCTTCCGTTTGCGGATATAATATTTTTGAAATGACGATAGCTCCCGGAGCTGCCATTACCGAGGCTGCCAATAAATGTTTTGCATAAAACAATCTAAGCACCGGGTCATCACCGCCTAAAAATCCAATATATGCCGCCAAAACCGCTCCCGCTACGGTTGCCATTCCACCAATCATAACCAAAAGTATTTCAGACTTGTTCATTTTTTCCAAATAGGCCTTTATCAAAAGCGGTGCTTCCGTTTGGCCTAAAAAGATATTGCCTGCTACACTTAAACTTTCAGCACCAGAAATTTTCAATGTTTTTGAAAGTAACCAAGCCATACCTTTTACCACTTTTTGTATGATTCCTAAGTAAAATAAGACTGAAGTTAATGCAGAGAAGAATATAATGGTAGGCAACACTTGAAAAGCAAATATGAAACCGAAAGTATCCATATCTACCACCAGCCCTTCAAATAAAAATTTACTGCCTGCTCGTGTAAACTCCAGTACCTGAACAAATAAACCGCCAACAAATTCAAAAACAGTTTTTATAAATTCTACTTTCAACACACTAACAGCAATTAATAACTGAAAGGATAAACCAACCCCAGCAATTTTCCAATTGATGGCTTTACGATTGCTACTAAATAAAAAAGCTATAAAAATTAAAGAAACCATTCCCAATGCGCCTCGCCACAGACTGCTAATTGAAAATCCTTGACTTGGTATAATGGGTGTTGAAACTATAATTGGAGCTATAATTTCTTTTTTTTTTGTTACTTCTGCCTGAGATTCTAAGGAATCGGTAACTTGGTTTGTTATTTGTGTTTCTAAAAGAACAGTTTCCTGGAGTGTATTTTTATTGGTGTCTTGTGCTGATATTGGTAAACTACATACTAATAAAGCAAAGACAGTTAACAAAAATACTTTTCTCATAAGAAGGTGGTAATTTAGTGGCGTTATTCCCGTTTAGAAATTTCATCCCGAATATATGCTGCTTTTTCATAATCTTCATTTGCAACAGCTTCATCCAACAAATGGTGCAATTCTTCCAGTGTTTTGCCTTTAAAGTTTTCTCGGGGCGCATTGGGTTCCATTTCATTGGCTATCAATTCATCCATCAAAATACTGTCTTGCGTATCTTCTTCATCTTCTTTTTTAGGATTTACTTTTAAATAAATGCCTGCTTTATCGAGAATGTTTTTATAGGTAAAAATAGGGGCGTCAAAACGAAGTGCCAATGCAATGGCATCACTGGTTCTGGCATCGATTATTTCTTCAATTTTATCGCGTTCGCAAATTAAACTGGAATAAAAAACACCATCAACCAACTTATGGATAATGACTTGTTTGACTATGATATCAAATCGGTCGGCAAAATTTTTAAATAAATCGTGTGTTAAAGGTCTTGGAGGCCTAATTTCCTTTTCTAAAGCAATGGCAATGGACTGCGCCTCAAAAGCCCCTATAACTATGGGGAGTTTACGGTCGCCATCTACCTCGTTTAAAATCAATGCGTAAGCACCGTTTTGGGTTTGGCTATAAGAAATTCCTTTTATATTTAATCTTACTAAACTCATAATGTATTAAAACGCAAAGAACTGTTTAAATTAGGACTTTACCAACTGCAATAAGCAGATTTAAGAATATTATGCTAATTTAAGCAGTTCTTTAAACGATACAATTTATAAAAAAAATTTTATTGTTGCGCCTTAAAAGCCTTTAATTTTTCAATAAGCTGTGGCACAACCACAAAAGCATCACCCACAACACCATAATCGGCAGCTTTAAAAAACGGTGCTTCAGGATCGTTATTGATAACCACTTTTACTTTGGAAGCGTTAATCCCTGCCAAATGTTGAATGGCTCCTGAAATTCCAATAGCAATATACAAATTGGCCGCCACGGGTTTTCCGGTTTGCCCTACGTGTTCGCCATGGGGCCGCCAACCTAGATCGGATACAGGTTTAGAGCATGCGGTTGCAGCACCTAAAACAGAAGCCAATTCTTCGATCATGCCCCAGTTTTCAGGTCCTTTCATGCCGCGACCAGCAGAAACAACTATTTCGGCATCTGCAATGCTTACTTTATTTGAGGCTTTGTCAACCGATTCTACTTTAACTCCCAATTCTGAAATGGAAAGCGAAAAGTCTTCCGCAGTAGCGTTCCCTTTATTTTCAACCAATCCAAAAGAATTATTTGAAACCCCCACTATTTTAACATCGGTGTTGATAGTAAGCATTTCAAAAGCCTTATTGGTAAACGCAGGACGCTTCACTGTAAATGGCGACGTGCTAGAAGGGACTGCTATAACATTGGAAGCGTAGCCAGCATTTAAAGCCACTGCCAAAAGCGGTGCTACATATTTACTATTGGCACTGGAACTTAATACCACGATTTTTGTACTTTCTTTTTCAGCAGCTTGTTGTATGGCTTGCGCATATCCATTGGCATTGAAGGTGATTAATTCCGGATTACTGACGTTCAATACCTTATCAACGCCATAGTTTCCCAACGGGGAAGCATCACTAACGTTAAAAGTAATGGCCGTAACAGTAGTGCCTAATTGGTCCGCCACTGCTTTTGCGTAAGAAGCCACTTCCAAAGCTACTTTTTTAAATTTTCCTTGTTCTGATTCCGTATATACTAAAACTGACATAATATTATTAAATTTTCCTCACCCCAACCCCTCTCCGAAGGAGAGGGTCTTTTGAGCTCGTTTATTATTACTAAATTTTGTTCTTTTGCGTATTCTCCGCAACAAGTTCCCCTCCTTCGGAGGGGCTAGGGGAGGATTATATTACCTTCGCTTCATTATGAAGCAAGTTTATCAACTCATCTAAATTATCTGGAGACACCAATTTAACAGCACCTTTTGGTGCAGGTTTTTCAAATTTTACAGACGATGTTTCATTAGTTGCATCAACAGGTTCCAACACCGTTAATGGTTTTTGGCGCGCCATCATAATACCTCGCATGTTGGGGATGCGCAAATCGCTTTCTTCAACCAATCCTTTTTGTCCGCCAATTACCAAAGGAAGCGTTGTTGAAAGGGTTTCTTTTCCGCCATCAATTTCCCGAACAGCTTTCACAGAATTTCCATCAACCTCCAAACTTATGCAATTGTTTACAAAGTTGGCATGGGTTAATCCTGCAACCATTCCTGGTACCATACCACCGTTGTAATCAATGGATTCCCGACCGGCAATTACCAAATCATAATCACCTTGCTTCACTACATTTGCCAATTGTTTAGCCACCGAAAAACCATCGGTTGCCACCGTATTTACACGTATGGCGGCATCGGCACCAATGGCCAAAGCCTTACGCAACGTAGGCTCGGTTTCGGCACCACCAACATTTACAACGGTAACATGGACCGCTTGCTTTTCCTTAAACCACATGGCACGGGTCAATCCAAATTCATCATTTGGGTTGATTACAAATTGAACCCCATTCGTGTCAAATTTTGTATCACCATCTGAAAAATTGATTTTAGAAGTTGTGTCTGGAACATGACTTATACATACTAATATCCTCATATTGAATTATTTAAATATTTAATTTTAGTTTATGTCCACTAAAAGCATCGGAAAATTGAAACCGTTAACTGTTACTGAAAACTGCGGACTTATTTAACGGTTACGAAGTTAATTATTTTATTCTGAATATTTACTATGCACGCATAGTAAGTTTTTAAATATTCTTATAAGTCCGTATTTCATTTATTGTTATTTTTGCAATTCGAATAAAATATACTTAATGAAGACAATTCAATTTAGAGAAGCCATTTGTGAGGCGATGAGCGAAGAAATGCGCAGGGATGAAAGCGTGTATTTGATGGGCGAAGAAGTAGCGGAATATAATGGTGCCTACAAAGCATCAAAAGGCATGTTGGATGAATTTGGAGCGAAGCGTGTGATTGATACGCCTATTGCAGAACTTGGTTTTGCCGGTATAGCCATAGGCTCCACCATGACGGGCAATAGACCTATTGTGGAGTACATGACTTTTAACTTTTCTTTGGTTGGAATTGATCAAATTATAAATAATGCCGCAAAAATCAGACAAATGTCTGGTGGGCAATTTAAATGTCCGATTGTTTTTCGTGGTCCAACAGCATCTGCAGGTCAGTTAGGGGCCACCCATTCCCAAGCATTTGAAAGTTGGTTTGCCAATACACCTGGTTTAAAGGTAATTGTGCCATCAAACCCTTATGATGCCAAAGGGCTTTTAAAAGCTGCCATTCGTGATGATGACCCGGTTATTTTTATGGAAAGCGAGCAAATGTATGGTGATAAGGGCGAAGTGCCCGAAGGCGAATACATCCTGCCCATTGGAGTAGCGGACATAAAGCGTGAAGGAACCGATGTGACGATTGTATCTTTCGGAAAAATCATCAAAGAAGCCTATAAAGCGGCCGATATACTTGCTAAAGAAGGGATTTCTTGTGAAATTATCGATTTGCGCACCGTGCGTCCGTTAGACAAGGAAGCGGTCTTAAAATCTGTAAAGAAAACCAATAGATTAGTGATTTTGGAAGAAGCATGGCCTTTTGGAAATGTTTCAACAGAAATCACTTATTTTGTGCAAGCCGAAGCATTTGATTATTTGGATGCCCCCATAGTAAGAATCAATACCGCTGATACGCCTGCACCCTACTCACCGGTTTTATTGGCAGAATGGTTGCCAAATAGCGACGAGGTTATTAAGGCCGTAAAAAAAGTATTGTATAAATAAAATAATAATATTTACGTTATAGAAACTTCATTAGCAAGATTGTTGATGAAGTTTTTTTGTATTATGAACCCAAAACTACTTACTACATTTTTTTTCTTCGGAATTATTTCCACATTCGCCCAAACCAAAGTAAGCGGCTATGTGCTTGATGAAGATAATAAACCCATACCCTTTGCCAATGTTATTTTCAAAGGCTCTACGCAAGGCACCATTACGGATGAAAACGGGAAGTTTTATATGGAATCCACCCAAACGTGGCCAAGTTTAATAATTTCCTTTTTAGGGTATGAAACTTTAGATGTACCGTTGGTTAAAAAAGTAAACTACGATTTAAAATTTATTTTAAAAGAAGAAGCTGCCCAGTTAAACCAAGTGTTTATTGTTGCCGGAAAACAACCCAAAAAGAACAATCCTGCGATTGATTTGCTTCGGAAAATCTGGGAACATAAACGCAAGAACGGCTTAAAACATTACAACCAATACGAATTCGATAAATACGAAAAAGTAGAATTCGATATTAACACCATAGACAGTGCGCTTATAAAAAGCAAATTGTTTAGGGGCATGGAGTTTGTTTTTAGTGAAGTGGACACCTCAAACGTTACCGGAAAAACCTATTTGCCCATATTTATTAACGAAGCGGTTTCCACCGTGTACGGCGATAATATTTTAAACAAACAAAAAGCGGTTTTAAAAGGAAATAAAAACTCGGGCTTTAGCGATAACCAGATGGTCATCGATTTTGTGGATGATTTATATTCCGATTATGATATTTACGATAACTATCTCCAGTTTTTCGATAAAAGTTTTGTGAGCCCCTTGTCCAGAACAGGAATTGGCACCTACAATTATGTTTTAAAAGACAGTGCTTTTATAGAAAACAAATGGTGCTATAACATTATTTATTATCCCAGACGCAAAAACGAGCTTACGTTTAAAGGCGATTTTTGGGTAGCAGATACCACATTCGCCATTAAGGAAATCAAACTTCAGGCTTCTAAAAGCGCCAACATTAACTGGGTCAAAGAAATTTATATTGAGCAAGAATTTGAAGTATTGAACGATTCTATTTTTCTTGTGAAACGGGATTATATGATGTCCGATTTTGCGTTGAATAAAAAGGAAAAATCGCGAGGGGTTTACGGAAAACGCACCACGTTGTACAATAATTATAAGTTTGACAAGCCGTTGGATAAAAAATTCTATGATGAAAAAGTTTATGATTTCAATCAGGATATTTATGATAGAGACGATGCCTTTTGGGCAGATAACCGTTTGGAAGCATTAAATAAAGATGAAAAAGGGGTGTATAAAATGCTAGACACCTTAAAAACCGTTAAAAAGTTTAAACGCCTTTATAACTTAGGAAGCATCTTAGCATCAGGCTATATAGAGTTCAATACATTGCCTTTGGATTATGGCCCCATTTTTTCAACCTTTGGGTTTAATGAAGTAGAAGGCTTGCGATTACGGGCAGGAGGGCGCACCTATTTTGGTAAAAATGATTTATGGCGTTTAGAAGGTTTTTTAGCCTATGGTTTCAACGACGATAAATTTAAATATGGGATCTCCGGAAAATGGTTGATTGACAAGAAAAATCGGTTTATCATTTCGGGTGGAAACCGACGCGATGTAGAGCAAATAGGCGCCAGCTTAACAACAAGTACCGATGTTTTAGGGCGGAGTTTGGCATCGTCCGCAGTAATTGTTACCGGTGCAAACAACAAACTTACCAATGTAAATTTAACAACCTTGGCAGCAGAGTTGGAACCTTGGCGCAATATCATTTTCAGATTGGGCATAAACTACCGTACTTTAGAGTCGGCATCACCCACATTTAGCTTGGATTACAACACACCTGATGGCGAAAAACCTGAAATAAACCAATATGAAACAACGTTTTCGGTTTCCTATTTTCCGAAACGGAAAATGACAGGTTTTGGTGTGGAACGTAGAGAAGCCAATGACGATTTTGCGCGTCTTTTTGCCCAAATAAGCCGTGGCGATAAAGATATATTCAATAGTGATTTTGATTATACCAAACTGCAAATGTCGTACTTACAACCTATGCAAGTAGGCGGTTTTGGTAGATTGACCACCACCATTGAAGCTGGCAAAACTTTTGGCGAAGTGCCGCTTGGGTTGTTAAGTGTTATCCCTGGCAATCAATCTTATTTTTCCATTTATAACACCTTCTCACAATTAGACTATTATGAGTTTGTGTCCGATACTTATGCATCGGTTCATTTGGAACATAATTTTAACGGGCGTTTCTTTTCCCGAATTCCGTTTCTAAGAAAATTAAATCTTCGGGAAATAGTGAGCTTCAGAGGCGTTGTCGGAGATCTTTCAAGTGAGAACATTGCATTGAGCACCACAACAAATCCTAATAGTATTCCATTGATAGCACCTAACAAAAAACCGTATTATGAGTATGGGTTCGGTGTAGGGAACATTTTTAAGGTTTTCAGGATCGATTTCAATTTTAGAGGTAATTATTTAAATGGAACAGATTATCCCGATGCCAGAAAATTTGGTATTACGGGCTCTTTCGGGTTTCATTTCTAAATGTTTATAAAGGCAAAAATTTTTTTTTGATTTAGCTGATTTTTCTATGATAAAATTTATTTTACGGTTTATAGATGCATTCTACTTTATCTTTAAAAAGTTTGTTCCACTAAAAACCTATAGGTACGCAGTATGTGGAGGAAGCAATCTGTTATTTGACACCATTCTATATTTCGTTTTCTATAATTTTATTTTTGCAAAACAGAATGTGGACATGCATTTTTTTGTGTTAAGCCCCCACATAGCCTCTTTGTTTTTTGTATTTCCAATCACTTTTTTTACAGGCTTTTTACTCAATAGGTATATTACATTTCCGAATTCCGATTTATTACCACGAGTTCAGTTTTTCAGATATTTAATGGTTGGCTTAGGAGCTATTTTAATAAGTTATGCTGCCATGAAGTTTTTGGTAGATTACTTAAAGTTTTACCCCACGCCTTCTAGGTTTATAACCATCATCATCAGTGTGGTTTATAGTTATATTCTTCAGAATAAATTTAGTTTTAAAGCTTCAAATTAAGCTTTAAATGAGTTCAATAAAATCATCCCATAAAAAAGGCTTTCCGTAGAAAGCTTTTTTTATAACTATATATATAATAAATATACTAAATCACATTCTTTTTGTTATCGCGCAATTTTTTAATTCCAAAAATTGCTGCACCTGCCAATAAAATTGAAAGCCCACCATCTAATGGAACAGAGTCGTTGCCGTTGTCTTTTTTCGGACCAGTGTTTCCTACAGGCTTATCATTTCCTTGGTTGCCAGAATGTCCAGCATTACCTGTTTGGAATCCATCATAATTACCTACTCCATTACCGTTGTTTCCATTTACTTTGGGTTTGTTGGGTTTGTCCTTGTCTTTTGCTGATGCATTTAAATTATTAGTAAATGTGAATGCTAAAAGCACTAATGCGATTGTGAATATTTTACTTAGTGATTTCATTTTAATTATATTAATTGGTTAATAGCGAGTAAATATAAATATAAGTCTATGTATTACACTAATTTAGTCGATGTATTACATTAATTTACCGCTGATGTAATATGTAATGTTTGCTGTAAATATTTATTCAGATAAGGTGGTAAATCTTTTGGTTGCTATTTAATAATTTAAGAAGATTTCCAAAAACTATTTTCCCTTTTTTTTATTCTTGAAAGCATCAAATTCCGATTGGTTTTCAACTTTCGGGAAACTGTTATTGTTCACATCGGTATCGGCAAATTCAAAATTAGGGTCTAAATTCACTTTGCTCACTTCTTTTGCTTTTATAAAAGTCTTTTTTACTTCATATTCATTGGTTCTCCAAATTTCAGCAGGCAATCGGTCTGTTTCCGTGGTGCCATCAGTAAAAACCCATTCAATGGTCACGGGCATTACCAATCCGCCCACATTTTTAATGGTTACTTCATATATATTTTTGCCAGACAATTGTTTTCTAACTTCTTTATCATCTAATCGTGATAAAAACTCGCCATAAGCAGTATCGGGTGTATTGGTCATGGTAATAACCTCTGGTCCGTTCGAAAAACCGTTGGCTTGTTCATCATCATTTTTTTCGGTTGCCGCTATTTTTACTTTTTTATTCTTGTTTTTATCTTCAATATTACTGTTTTCTTCAAATACCTTAAACCATTTTACATTGCTTAGTTCCATATCTACATGATCGGTTGTAAAAAACCAGCCTCGGTAAAACCAATCCAAATCGGTTGCCGTGGCATCTTCAAGGGTTCTAAATAAATCACTTGGGTTAGGGTGTTTGTATTTCCAACGATTGGCATATTCCTTAAAAGCCTCGTCAAATAATTCCTTTCCAATAATGGAGTTGCGCAACATTTGCAATCCAACTGTGGGCTTCATATAAAAATTAGCACCAAATTGATTTAGCAATTCAGAATCAGAAGTGGTCATGATAGGACGTAAAATATTTTTATCCCCATTCATAAAAGGCACAATACTTTTAGGCGTGGTGCTATTAAAATCAGGATACCTTTCTGCCAAGGTGCGTTGGTGCAAAAAAGTATTCAACCCTTCATCCATCCACATCCATTTACGTTCATCGGAACTCACAATCATAGGAAACCAGTTGTGACCTACCTCATGAATGATGGTTCCTATCATATCTTGTTTAGCAGCATCACTTATTTTACCATTTTTTGGGCGCCCACCGTTAAAGCTTATCATCGGGAATTCCATACCAATATTAGAGGTGTTTACAGAAATAGCCACCGGATAAGGATAATCAAAAGTAGCTTCAGAATAAACTTCCAAGGCCTGGGTTACCGCTTTGGTGGATTCTTCTTGCCATACGGGCAAACCTTCCTTTGGATAAAACGACATGCCCATAACCGTGTTTGTGGGCAGTTTTACGGCCTGCGCATCCCATAAAAATTTTCTTGATGATGCAAAGGCGAAATCGCGAACATTCATGGCGTTGAATTTCCACGTTTTTTGTTTGATGGCCTTTGTTTTTTCGTTGGCCTGCGCTTCTTCTTTAGTGATAATCATGATGGGTTTATCAAACGTTTTTCTTGCTGTTTCCAGTCTGCTTCGTTGTGCTTTGGTAAGCACTTCTTCACTGTTCTGCAATGTTCCTGTTGATGCTACAATATGATTATCCGGTACCGTGATTTCTACATGATAATCACCAAATTCCAAAGCAAACTCCCCTAATTTTTGGAATTGCTGATTTTGCCAACCTTCCGTGTCATTATAAACCGCCATTCTAGGAAACCAATGGGCTATTAGGTAAACGGTGTTGCCGTCTTCGGGGAAATATTCGTAGCCCTCCCTAGAAAGCAAATACATACTTCTATCGGTAATGGGGTACGACCAAGCAATTGAAAAACCGGTAGATTCGCCAGACTTAAGAATGGTGTTCAATTTTACTTTCATCATGGTATTGTTAACCATGGTCTTCAAATTATTTCCTGAAGCATCCTTTACCATTTTAATGGAATACCCTGCTGGAAAGTCTATGGCTCTGGTTAAAAACTGCATTTGTCTTGCAGATATGGAATCTTTTACATTATTATTAAAAGTGCCAAAATCTTCATTCCCTTTTTTGTTGACATTTTGTTCTAACTGAAGCCATAAATAGCTCAAATCGTCGGGCGAGTTATTAAAATAGGTAATGGTTTCTTCACCAGAAATGGTATTGTTCTTTTCATTGAGCAGCACTTTTATGTGGTAGTTGGCGCATTGTTGCCAATAATCTTTTCCAGGAGCGCCACTTGCTGTTCTATAAGTGTTTGGAGGCGCAATCATATTATCAATAGGTTCAAATTTCCCTTTCCAGGGTTCGTTTTGGGCTTGAATACTCGGTAAGCATAAAAGCAGTAAAAATGCAGATAATAGATGTCGCATGATTTTTGAATTATTTATTAGAATTAGTCCTTCACAAGATAACAATTTATTCGTATAAATCATGCAATTTTTATTGCTCAACGCCATTGCGTTAAGTATCTTTGTGCGTCTAATAAAATAAAAAATGAGCGATAAAAATCCATTGACCTTTGATGTATTGATTGAAATACCTAAAGGAAGTAGAAATAAATACGAATACGATTTCACATTGCACAAAATACGTTTTGACCGTACTTTGTTTTCATCTATGATGTACCCTGGTGATTATGGTTTTATTCCTGAAACCCTAGCTTTGGATAAAGATCCATTGGATGTATTGGTTTTAGGTATTGAACCCACTTTCCCTATGGTTGTTATGGAGGTAAAACCCATAGGCGTTTTTTATATGACCGATGAAAAAGGACCCGATGAAAAAATTATTTGTGTACCCGTTTCCGATCCCGTTTGGAGCAACAGGGATGATATTTCTGAATTAAATCCACACCGATTGAAAGAGATCGAACACTTTTTTCAAGTTTATAAAGATTTGGAAGAGAAAAAAGTTGATGTTGGTGGTTGGGGCGATGCCAAAGAAGCGGTTAGAATTTATCATGAATGTGTACAACGTTATGAAGAAAGCGAACACAAGAAAAAAAGAACCTTTACTATATAATTATTGAATTCTCGATATTTTAAAAAAATAATGAGCCATCTTTAATCAAAGGTGGCTTTTTTTATCACATATATTTTACTAATTTTAGCCCCGTTAAAAAAAATTAATTTAAACTAACTGACTTTGTATGGAATTAATAGTAAAACTTTTACCGCTTTTTGGTGTTTTAGCGTTGGTATTTGTATTTGTAAAAAGTGCTTGGGTTACTAAACAGGACCAAGGCAGCGAGAAAATGATCCGGATTGCCAAAAACATTACCGATGGTGCCATGGCTTTTCTTAAAGCCGAATATAAAATATTGGCCATATTTGTTGTTGCTGTTGCCATCTTATTATTCTTTAAGGGCCAAGCAGAAGCAGGGTCTGATGGCATGGTGGCCGTTTCCTTTGTAGTTGGAGCTATTTGCTCTGCTTTAGCGGGATTCATAGGCATGAAAGTTGCCACAAAAGCAAATGTAAGAACCACGCAAGCCGCAAGAACATCGTTAGGAAAAGCTTTAGAAGTCGCTTTTGCCGGTGGTGCCGTTATGGGATTGGGCGTGGTTGGTCTGGGTGTTTTGGGTCTAAGCGGTCTTTTTGCTATTTATCAAGAAATATGGCCCGGCGAAGAAAACATATCCATGGTACTTAATGTGCTTTCTGGGTTTTCATTAGGGGCATCATCCATTGCATTGTTTGCTCGTGTTGGTGGTGGTATTTATACAAAGGCTGCCGATGTGGGCGCCGATTTGGTTGGTAAAGTAGAAGCTGGTATTCCTGAAGACCATCCATTGAATCCTGCAACCATTGCAGATAATGTGGGTGATAATGTGGGCGATGTTGCCGGTATGGGGGCCGATTTATTTGAATCGTATGTGGGTTCCATTATAGGTACCATGATTTTGGGAGCCCTCATTATTACGCCCGATGTAGCTGGTGGCATGGGTGCGGTATATTTACCGTTGGTACTGGCTGCGGTTGGTATCATCATGTCCATTATAGGAACATTTTTTGTAAGAGTAAAAGATGGTGGAAACCCACAAACGGCCTTAAATGTTGGTGAGTTCGGATCTGCATTATTAATGGTCATAGCATCGTATTTTATTATTGATGCTTTTATACCAGAAACGTATATTTTTAAAGGGATGGAGTATTCCTCCATGGGTGTCTTTTGGGCAACAATTGCCGGTTTGGTCGCTGGTTTAGCGGTTGGTAAAGTAACGGAATATTATACAGGTACCGGAAAAGGCCCTGTAAATTCCATAGTCCGGCAATCTGAAACCGGAGCTGCCACCAATATTATTGCAGGTTTGGGTATTGGAATGATGTCTACCATGATCCCTATTTTATTAATTGCCACAGCCATACTGGTATCCCATTATTTTGCAGGATTATACGGTATTGCCATCGCAGCGGTAGGTATGTTGGCAAATACGGGCATTCAATTGGCTGTTGATGCTTATGGCCCCATTTCTGATAACGCCGGTGGTATTGCCGAAATGGCTGAATTACCTAAAGAAGTTAGAGAACGTACCGATAAACTGGATGCCGTTGGAAATACCACGGCAGCTATTGGTAAAGGATTTGCTATTGCCTCGGCAGCATTAACTGCTTTGGCATTATTCGCTGCCTTTATGGAAACAGCCCATGTTAGCTCCATTGATGTATCAAAACCCGGTATTATGGCAGGCTTGTTGGTAGGCGGCATGTTGCCATTTGTGTTTTCTGCCTTGTCGATGAACGCCGTGGGTCGTGCAGCTATGGCCATGATTGAAGAAGTGCGTCGCCAGTTCAGGGATATTCCACAATTAAAAGCTGCTTTAGCTGTTATGCGTAAGTATGATTCTGATATGAGTAAAGCTACAAAAGAAGATAGAGCTATTTTTGATGCCGCTGATGGGTATGCAGAATACGATAAATGTGTAGCCATTTCAACACAAGCATCCATTAAGGAAATGGTACTGCCAGGGGTGTTGGCCATTGCTGTTCCTGTTGCTGTTGGATTTATTGGTGGTGCCGAAATGTTAGGTGGCTTATTGGCAGGTGTAACAACTTGTGGTGTGCTTATGGCAATTTTCCAATCGAATGCAGGTGGTGCTTGGGATAATGCTAAAAAAACCATCGAAGAACAAGGTAGAAAAGGTACCGATGCCCATAAAGCGGCAGTGGTTGGTGATACTGTTGGAGATCCGTTTAAAGATACTTCGGGCCCTTCATTGAATATTCTATTGAAATTAATGTCGGTTGTGGCTTTGGTTATCGCACCAAGTATTGCTTTAAACCCAGAGGTGGTTACTGCCTATGTTTCAAATAATGTACCTGAAACAGTTGAAATGACGAGAGAAGTTAAAATTGAAAAAACTACAAATGATGATGGAACCGTTAAAGCGGTTGTAACCACCATAACCCAAAAAAATGGAGAAAAGCCCCATACAAGTTATGAAACGTTTGAAGGAACGGAAGTTGATGTAGATGCCAGTATCAAGGCCATAAAAAATAATAAAAAAACCGCATTGGTTAAAATTGAAAAAGTAACAAAAGAAGACCTTGTAAATTAGATTTACAACTTTTGATTGAAACAAAAAACCACGCCTTTAGCGTGGTTTTTTGTTTTGTGCAATAAAGTTGCGATCAAAAATAAAACTCTTCAGAGCTAATTAAAGGGGTGCCGTGGACACTAAATTTTTTCTCTTTAGAATGGAAAAACTTTTTTGCCTAATTCCTTGAAAATTTATGTGAGCCCTTAATACCAATGCAAATAGCTGGTAAATATGCCCGCGTTAGCGATTGGAGCAAACTACCGTGTAGTGCGGAAAGCGCGACCCGATAGGGGAACGCCCAAATAATACCAATTGCACATATAAAACAGCCCAATAAACTTGTTCTTTTTCGCCAATAAATCTTCAAAAAACAGTTCCGTAGCTATGCTATGCAAAGGTTTTTTTCATCGTCTTGACAAAAGATTTCTTCGTTTCTTTAGACTCTTTTATTTCCGTACATGACAAAAATGAAAATGAAAAGTTCAAAACATTAAAAATAAGCCACTTAATAATTCCTCCCCTTTTTTCAAGGGGATAGCCTGTACCGAATTTTCGGTATGCCGAATGGCGGAGGGGTCAATGATATTGCTTTTTAAATTATAGAAGATATTTTTGTCATGTACTGAACTCTTTTATACATACAATTGGTATAATGTGCATTAAAAAAGCGCACTCGTGAAAATGCGCTTTTAAGGACGATCCTGAAAGATTTTAACTTGGTGACTAACTCAAATAATTAAATAATTGTGGACTGTCCTAAATGTATGTTGGTAAAGTTTAAGTTGGTTTCATCGGGATGGTTTATAAAATCTTCAATGAAATCGCCAACCTTTGTGGTGGTAATGTTATCGTATTTTGTATTTAAATCGGGTGTGGTAATATGCAGTTTTAATGATTTATCCACACCTTCCCTTACCAATGCCGCCTCATCGTCCAATCCAAAATGGTCAAGCAGCATCGCGGTGGCCAAAATAGAAGCTATAGGGTTTGCAATACCTTTATTGGTCGCTTTTGAATAGGCACCATGAATGGGCTCGAACATGGCATGTTTTTCGCCCAAGGAAGCCGATGCCAACAAGCCGATGGAACCTACTATAACGCTGGCTTCTTCCGATAGGATATCGCCAAACATGTTCTCCGTTAAAATAACATCAAACTGCCTTGGGTTCATGATAAGCTCCATGGCGGCGTTATCCATGTACATATAATGCAATCGAACGTTTGGGTATTGTGGTGCCATTTCTTGCACCACCCTGCGCCAAAGCCGGGAACTTTCCAAAGCGTTTGCCTTATCAACCAAGGTTAATTTGCGTTTTCTGGATTGTGCTGCTTTAAAGGCCAAGTGGGCAATGCGCTCAATTTCAAAGCGGGTATATTCGCAAATATCAGAGGCTGTATTGCCGTCATCACTTAATTTTTTTTCACCAAAATAAATACCGCCCGTTAGTTCACGGAAAATTAAAATATTGCTATTTGCTATTTGCTTTTTCTTTAAAGATGATTTGTTCAGTAAATCCTCATAAGCAATTATAGGGCGTATATTGGCATATAAATCGAGTGATTTGCGTAATCTTAAAAGCCCTTGTTCCGGTCTTATTTTTGCGTAAGGGTCTAAATCAAAAGCAGCATTCCCAATGGCTCCAAATAAAATAGCATCGGCTTTTTCACAAATATCAACGGTTTCTTCGGGTAGGGGATTGCCTGTTTTTTCAATGGCACTGGCACCAACCAAGGCATGTTGAAATGTAAATACATGGTTAAACTCCATAGCAATAGCTTTCAAAACCTTAACGGCTTGTGCTATAACTTCCGGACCTATACCATCGCCCGGTAAAACGGCAATATTTAGTTTCATTTCAATTATTTATTTTGTCATTCCCGCCTTTCGTCTATCGCTCAAGATAAACTCTGGCGGAAATCTTTATTTTATGCTGAAATAATTTCTTTAAACACGCTACTTTTTTCTATAATAAAATGGATGTCATCATCATTAACTTCTTTCTTGTTATCGGCAAAATCTAAAAAATTTATGTAGATCTCATCTAGCTGAAGCTTCGTTAATTCATATCCAACGTTTTTTGCTCTGTATGCTAATGCCGCACGTCCGCTTCTGGCAGTCAATACTATAGCAGATTCGGTTACGCCCACATCCTTAGGGTCTATAATTTCGTAAGTTTCACGGTTTTTAATTACCCCATCTTGATGGATTCCCGAGCTGTGTGCAAAGGCATTGGCGCCTACAATGGCTTTGTTTGGTTGGGTGTAAATGCCCATACTGTCCGATACCAACTGGCTAATGCCGTAAAGCATTTCAGTTTTTATATTAGTATCTAAATTCAAATACGGGTGTTGCTTTAAGATCATTACTACTTCTTCCAAAGCAGTATTTCCAGCACGTTCGCCAATACCATTAATAGTACATTCAATTTGGCGCGCACCGTTAATAACACCTTCAATGGAATTGGCGGTTGCCAATCCTAGATCGTTATGGCAATGGCACGATAAAATGGCTTTATCGATACCTTTCACATTTTCTTTTAGGTATTTGATTTTTGCGCCATATTCGTGCGGTAAACAGTATCCTGTAGTATCAGGAATGTTTAAAACCGTAGCGCCCGCTTTAATGGCAGCTTCACAAACACGTGCTAAATAGTCGTTATCTGTTCTTCCAGCATCTTCAGCATAAAATTCCACATCCTCAACAAAAGATTTTGCGTAACTTACCGCTTTAAATGCACGTTCTAGTATAGCATCCCTATTGGAGTTGAATTTGAATTTTATGTGGGAATCGGAGGTGCCAATACCAGTATGGATTCGCGGGGTTTTGGCGTATTTTAATGCTTGGGCAGCTACTTTTATATCGTTTTCAACAGAACGTGTCAATCCACAGACTGTTGCATTTTTAACAATTTTAGAAATGGCTTCAACCGATTTAAAATCGCCAGGGCTTGATACAGGAAACCCAGCTTCAATAATATCAACACCCAACAAATCCAGCTGTTCAGCAATGATCAGTTTTTGTTCGGTATTTAATTTGCAGCCTGGGACTTGCTCGCCATCGCGAAGCGTTGTGTCAAAAATTTGGACGTTAGTATTGGACATTTAATAAAATAAATTTTTCTATTGTACTACGAATGTATATTTTGGTTTGCTTAAATGATAATGCAACTCACTTTTTTTACGATGTTTAACCCAAATATAGCTTGTTTAAGCATCTGATAATCAATTTTTTAATAAGTATTTTACAACTATGACAAAAGAGCAAAAAGATAATTTGTTTGTATTGGTGAAATCGCTTTCAAAGTCTGAAAAGCGACAATTTAAACTTTATGTAGGGCGTTTGGGGGTGAATGAGGATTCAAAATTTTTAACGCTTTTTAATATTCTTGAAAAACTTTCGATATATGATGAATCGGCGATTCTAAAAAAAGGTATTGTAAAAAAAGAGCAATTATCTAATTTAAAAGCCCATTTGTACAAACAGATTTTAATAAGCTTACGGTTAAACCCTTCGCATCAAAATATCAGGATCCAAATTCGCGAACAATTGGATTTTGCCACCATTTTATACCACAAAGGATTATACAAACAAAGTTTAAAAATATTGGACAAAGCAAAAAACGTAGCCATTGCCAATGAAGAGAAAAATGTGGCTTACGAGATTGTGGAGCTTGAAAAAATTATAGAATCGCAATACATAACCCGAAGTTTAAGCAATCGGGCCGACGAGTTATCCATTCAAGCCAAGGAACTCAGCCAGCAAAATGTAATGGCAAGCAAGCTATCCAATTTATCGCTTCAATTGTACGGGTTGTTTTTAAAAACGGGCTATGTTAAAAACGACAAGGAAAGCAAACGTGTTATAAAATATTTTAATGCCCGCCTTCCCAAATACGATATCCATAATTTAGGTTTTCGAGAAAAACTGTGGCTTTACAAAGCTTATTTATGGTATAGTTTTTTAACGGTCGATTTTCTATCATGCTATAAATATGCCACAAAATGGGTAGAACTTTTTTATGAAAATAAAGATCAAATCAGTTTAAATCCCGTATTTTTTTTAAGAGGAAACCATTATTTACTTGAAGCTTTATTTTATTTAAGGCAGTACGATAAATTTAAAGAATCTTTAATACGATTTGAATCTGTTACAAAAGAGGATTGGTTTCCTGTTGATGATAATATTGATGGTTTAACATTTCTATATATTTACAACAACAAATTCAATTTACACTTTATGGAAGGAAGTTTTGAAGAAGGTTTGCCTTTGGTAGATGAGGTTTTAGAACGGTTAAAAGATTATAATGATAGAATTGACGAACACCACATTATGGTATTTTATTATAAAATAGCCAGTATGTATTTTGGCGCCGGCGAAAATAAAAAGTGCATTCAATATTTAGAAAAAATAATCAGTAACAAAACCCTGCAAATGCGTGAGGACTTGTTGTGTTTTGCTAGAATACTGAATTTGGTAGCGCATTACGAAGCGGGTATGGACTATAATTTGGATGTGCTGATTCGTAGTACCTATAAATTTTTAATTAAAATGGAAGATTTGTACGATGTACAACGGGAGTTTATTAAATTTTTAAGAGGTTTAGGCGATATTTACCCCAATGAAGTAAGAAACGAATTTATTAAGCTTCATAAAAAACTGAAGGAATTTGAGCACGACCCCTACCAAAGTCGTGCGTTTTTGTACTTGGATATTATATCGTGGTTAGAGTCTAAAATTCAAAATAGGCCAATTGCTTTAGTTATTCAAAACAAGTTTTACGACATGCGATTTAACAAGTAAAATGGCTCTAGGATAAATGCGCTAAAAATGTTAAGCCACGAATGTCACGAATTTCCACTAATATTAGAAAAAATTTTAGATTTTTCAATTCGTGTGATTATTTTATGACAATAATTCGTGCTGATTAGTGACATTCGTGGCTAAAAATAGGACTATTAGTATGAATACGTTTGCCCTAAATTGTATTCAAAAAAGATTAACACCAACTTTATTTGCAAAATTTTTCTAAAAAAATTAGGATTTTAACTTTTTCTAACCGAATATTTGCACTCACAAAGTTCAATAACTTATTGAAATGTTATCAAGAAAGGCGGAGGGATTAGACCCATTGAAGCCTTAGCAACCCTTTATCCGTAAAGAAGGTGCTAAATTCTACTTAAATAGCTAGTTCAATTTAGCATTTTAGATAGATAACCGAACGAAATTGCTTTAAGCAATTTTATTTTCTTTTTAACATTTTTCTATTGAACTGATTTAAGCTTTTCACATTTAAGCGAAAATTAGTCATTTTTTGACCAATTGAAGTCTTTTTTGAGTTACATAGCAGCGCTATGGAAGGAAAAAAAGGCGAAAAGTGGGTGAAAAAGGGCAATTTTTTAGCGAATGGGAAAAGTTTAAACCAGTTCATTGAGTACACTTCGATAGGAGTGATTTATTATTAACCAAAAGTCTTTTACCTCTCCTTTGGAGAGGTCAGAAATATTGCAAATATTTCTAGGTGAGGCTTAAAAAAACTAGAAAAATGAGTACACAAAAATTAGCAACCAACGCATTACATGCAGGACACGATTTTAAAGCAAACGGAGGTACCAGGGCCGTACCAATTTACCAAACAACATCGTATGTTTTTAATAATTCGGACCATGCTGCAAACCTATTTTCATTAAAGGAATTAGGCTTTATTTACACCCGTCTTAACAACCCAACCAACCAGATTTTACAAGAGCGTTTAGCAGCCGTAGAAGGTGGTATTGGCGCAGTTGTGTTTGCTTCGGGAACAGCCGCTATTTCAACAGGACTGTTAACCATGTTGAAAGCTGGCGACCATATTGTAGCTTCCAGCAGTTTATACGGTGGAACGTATAATTTATTAAAAGTAACGCTTCCGCGATTGGGTATTACCACCACATTTGTTGATGCCGATAATCCTGATAATTTTAAAAAAGCTGTAAAAGATAACACCCGTGCATTTTTTGTGGAATCTTTAGGAAACCCGAAATTGGATGTGTTGGATTTAGCAGCGATTGCTAAACATTCAAAAGCAGCGGGCGTTCCCTTTATTGTTGATAATACGGTGGCAACACCCGTATTATTGAATCCTATTAAACATGGTGCTGATATCGTTATCCATTCGTTAACAAAATATATTGGTGGCCAAGGAACCTCATTAGGTGGTGCTATTATTGATGCAGGAACTTTTAATTGGGCAAATGGAAAATTTCCAGAATTTACAGAACCTTCAGCAGGATATCACGGTTTGGTGTATCATGAAGCATTAGGTGCTGCGGCTTATACTTTTAAATTGATTTTAGAAGGATTAAGGGATTTTGGAGGTGCTTTAAGTCCGTTTAACGCTTTTCAAATCATTCAAGGTTTAGAAACACTTCCGGTAAGAATAAAACAACATAGCGAAAATGCTTTGGAACTTGCAAAATGGTTGCAAAAACAACCGGAAGTGGCTTGGGTAAATTATCCAGGATTGGAATCTAGCAAGTACAAAGCATTATCAGACAAATATTTATCCAAAGGGCAAAGCGGTATTGTTACCTTTGGTGCCAAAGGCGGATTTGATGCCGCTAAAGCGATTGCAGATAACTCTAAATTGTTTTCATTGTTAGCGAATATTGGCGATACCAAATCGCTGATTATCCATCCAGCAAGTACCACGCATCAACAATTAACGGATGCTGAACAAGATGCTGCAGGAGCTCCTAAAGATTTAATTCGTTTGTCCGTTGGAATTGAAGATATAGACGATTTAAAAGCAGATTTAAAAGCAGCGTTTAGTAAAATTTAAACAACCTGTAAATAGACCTGTCAGGTTTTTAAAACCTGACAGGTCTTAATAAGGAAACTTGACAGGTCTCAAAAAAAAAAAGCTAACACACCAGTTTGAAAACAAATTTACAACATATCATAATCCCAAACTTTACCACCGAAAGTAAAGTCGTTAACCCCGAAATAAAGTTAAGCTACCAAGTATTTGGCAAAACTTTGGGGTCGGCGTCCGTGGTGTTAGTCAATCACGCTTTAACGGGCAATAGCAATGTAACGGGAAAGGACGGTTGGTGGCAAGAGCTGGTGGGCGATGATAAGGTGATTGATACCAAGCTCTACACCGTTTTGGCATTCAATATTCCGGGGAATGGTTTCGATGGCTTTGTGATAGATAATTATAAAGATTTTGTAGCCCGAGATATTGCGAGTTTATTTTTAATCGGTTTGAAAGAATTAAAAATCGATAAACTTTTTGCACTTATCGGAGGCTCTTTGGGTGGCGGTATTGCTTGGGAAATGGCTGTTTTAAATCCGGACATTACCGAGCATTTAATACCTGTGGCAACCGATTGGAAATCCACCGATTGGCTTATCGCCAATTGCCAAATCCAAGAACAGTTTTTATTGAATTCCAGAAATCCGGTGCACGATGCTAGGATGCATGCTATGTTGTGTTATAGAACGCCAGCCTCTTTTAAAGAACGTTTCCAACGTTCAAAAAATGAGAAATTGGAGATTTTTAATGTAGAAAGTTGGTTGTTGCACCACGGTAATAAGTTACAGGAACGTTTTCAGTTGTCAGCTTATAAATTAATGAATCAGCTTTTAAAAAGCATTGATGTGACTAAAAACAGGCCCACCGATTTTAATGTTTTGGAAAATATCCATGGAAACATTCACATCGTTGGGGTTGATTCCGATTTGTTTTTTACTGCCGAAGAAAACAGGCAAACACACAAGCAGTTGGCGGTATCAAATCCGAATGTTACGTACAACGAGATCAATTCGGTACACGGACATGATGCTTTTTTAATGGAATACGAGCAATTGGAAAAAATAGTAGAAGGCATTTTTGTGCCAAATTCTAAAAAAAGACGCATGAAAGTATTAAAGTTTGGCGGAAAATCGTTGGCTAATGGCAACGGACTGAACACCGTTATTTCAATTATTGAAAACAAGGTAAACGAAGGCGAGAAGATTACGGTGGTAGTCTCTGCTAGAGGAACTGCTACCGACGATTTAGAGGATATTTTAAACAAAGCCGTAAAAGGGCAGGATTATAAACTGTTGTTGCAACTGTTTAAGGACTATCAAACAGAACCTCTAAAAGACGTTGATTTTTCCAAGGAATTTTCCGTATTGGATAAATTGTTTGAAGGCGTTAGTTTATTAAGTGATTACAGCAAAAAAACCAAGGACGAAATTTTAGCACAAGGTGAATTGCTTTCCGTTAAATTGATTTCCAGTTTATTGATAAAGCATGGCATTAAAGCTTCGGCGGTTGATGCGAGGGAACTCATTAAAACCGATGGGGTTTTTGGCGATGCACAACCTATTTCACAACTTTCAAAAGACAACGTAAAAAACTATTATAAAAAGAACGGCGGCGATGTTATACATGTGGTCACCGGATTTATCGCATCAAATACCAAGAACGAAACTACTACATTGGGAAGAAACGGAAGTAATTATACCGCAGCACTTTTAGCCAATTATTTAGATGCTGAAGAATTGCAAAATTACACCCACGTAAATGGTATTTACACCGCAAACCCCGATTTGGTTGAAGATGCCCAAAAAATACGCGAACTGTCTTTTAGCGAAGCGAACGAGTTGGCGAATTTCGGAACAACCGTTTTACATGCTAAAACCATTATTCCACTTGTTGAAAAAAACATCAATCTTCGTATTTTAAATACTTTTAATCCTGAAGATGAAGGCACATTGATTACAGCAAAACCAAATTCAAAAGATGTGACTTCCTTATCGGTTTTGGACAATGTCGCCTTATTGAATTTAGAAGGACGTGGTTTATTAGGGAAAAGCGGTGTGGACGCTCGAATTTTTGGTGCATTGGCGAAACAAAATATAAGTGTGAGTATTATTTCGCAAGGGTCTTCCGAAAGAGGGATTGGTTTAATAATCCATGCAGACCAAGCAACCCAAGCGGTTATCGCTTTAGAACGTGAGTTTGAAAGCGATTTCTATTCACAAGACGTTAATAAAATTGGGGTGGTGGATGATGTTTCGGTTATTTCGATTATAGGAATTGAACTCAGTTCCTTCCATAAACCCTTCAATGCCCTTATTAAAAACCAGATTACCCCGTTGTTGTTCAATAATACGGTAACGGGACGGAACGTGAGTTTGGTGGTTAAAAAAGACCAGCTCCATAAAGCGATGAATGTGATCCATGGCGAGATTTTCGGAATTTCAAAGAAAGTTAATATTGCCATTTTTGGTCATGGTTTGGTAGGAGGTGCGCTTATCAATCAAATATTAAAATCGAAGCATGACATTGAAAAAAGAAAGGGCATCAATCTTAATATATTTGCTATCGGAAACTCAAAAAAATTGCTTTTAAACAAAAAAGGTGTGGATGAAAATTGGGGGAAATCTATAAAAAATTCACCGATTGAAAGTTCTATTGAAGATGTAATAAACTTTGCTAAAACACATCATTTAGAAAATTTGATAGCGGTAGATAATACGGCAAGTTCCAGTTTTTATTCAAATTATAAACCGTTGATAGAAGCTGGTTTCGATTTGGTGTCGTCCAACAAAATTGCCAATACCATTTCGCATGAGTTTTATACAGACTTGCGATTGAAGTTAAAAGAAAACAACAAACAATATTTATACGAAACCACTGTTGGCGCCGGTTTGCCGTTGATTGATACCATTAAGTTGTTGCACGAATCTGGCGAAAATATTACCAGAATTAGAGGTGTTTTTTCGGGAACCTTAAGTTATTTATTCAATAATTTTTCGGTTCAAGACAAACCATTTAGTGAAATTGTTCAAGAAACCATTGATAAAGGATTTACGGAGCCCGATCCCAGAGAGGATTTTTCAGGAAACGACGTGGCTAGAAAATTGTTGATCTTGGCAAGAGAATTAGATTTGCAAAATGAATTTGAAGATGTTTCGGTTCAGAATTTAATTCCAGAAGCCTATCAAAATATTCCAGTGGAATCATTTTTAAAACAATTACATGTTTTGGATGATGAATTTCAAAATATTAAAGAGCATCAAAAAGAAGGCCACGTTTTAAGATATATTGGTGATTTATCGGGCGATTTATCAAAAGACAAAGGAAATTTAGAAGTTAAATTGATATCCATTCCAGAAGATAGCACGTTAGGTCATATTAAAGGATCTGACGCTATTTTTGAAATATTCACAGAAAGTTATGGCGAACAGCCCATCGTCATTCAAGGCGCAGGTGCAGGGGCAGCCGTTACCGCAAGAGGTGTTTTCGGGGATATTTTAAGACTTTCTAAACACATCAATTAACAAATAAACCGCAAATTCGCAAATTAAAAGAAATAACTATTCGTGAATTTCCCGATGAATCGGGACAAGCAGTGACAAAGAATAACAAATTTAGCTAGCAATACGCACATTCATCACTAAATTAAAAATTTGCGAATTTGCGGCAAAAACAAAAAAATGAGTACAGAAAAAAAATTTGAAACCGAAGCCATTCGTACACAGTTAGAGCGCACTGAGTTTTTAGAACATACAAGTCCGTTATACTTAACATCCAGTTTTGTATTTGAAGATGCCGAAGATATGCGTGCGTCTTTTAGCGAAGAAAAAGAACGCAATATTTACAGCCGGTTTACCAACCCAAATACCACGGAGTTTGTTGAGAAAGTATGTAAAATGGAAGGTGCTGAAGCTGGTTATGCATTTGCAACCGGAATGGCAGCCATTTTTTCAACCTTTACAGCTTTGTTGGAAAGTGGTGATCATATTGTATCCGCACGTTCCGTTTTTGGTTCAACGCATACCTTGTTTACTAAATATCTTCCTAAATGGCATATTGAAACAAGTTATTTCGATATCAATAAACCAGAAACCATCGAGAGTTTCATTACACCAAAAACCAAAATTTTGTATGCTGAATCGCCCACAAATCCAGCAATTGATATTATTGATTTAGAGTTGTTGGGGAATATTGCCAAAAAACACAACCTTATTTTAATAATAGACAACTGTTTTGCGACTCCTTATTTACAGCAACCTATTAAGTTTGGTGCGCATTTGGTAATCCATTCAGCAACTAAATTAATGGACGGACAAGGACGGGTTTTAGGAGGCATCACAGTTGGTAATGCCGATTTAATGCGGGAAATCTATTTGTTTTCACGGAATACAGGACCTGCGTTATCCCCATTCAATGCTTGGACGTTGTCTAAAAGCTTAGAAACTTTGGCGGTACGAGTGGATAGGCATTGTGAAAATGCCTTAAAAGTAGCGGAGTTTTTAGAAAATAATCCCAAAGTAAATTGGGTAAAGTATCCGTTTTTAAAATCGCATCCCCAATATGAAGTCGCCAAAAAGCAAATGAAATTAGGGGGTAATATTGTCGCTTTTGAAGTAAAAGGCGGCATAGAAGCTGGACGAAATTTTTTAAACGCTATCAAAATGTGTTCGCTATCTGCTAATCTTGGAGATACGCGGACGATTGTAACACATCCAGCCTCTACCACGCACAGTAAATTGTCTGAAGAAGACCGATTGGAAGTAAGCATTACAGATGGTTTGGTTCGGGTTTCGGTTGGGTTGGAGCATGTGGATGATATTATTCAAGATTTGCAACAAGCTTTGGAAAGTTAGTCTGTAGAATATTTAATAAGAACTCATCTTGACTTTTTGTTTTTAACCGAATCCCGATATATCGGGATGTTCAGATGAGACTATTTTTGAGAGGCATAGCATCGCTCCGCATAAGAAAATAGACGAGATATGGGCGAATTTCAGCCATTTTTTAGGAAATAGAAAAAATCAAGATGAGTTCTAAGTGAAAAGATGAAAAAAGCAAATAAAGTTATCGATTTATTCAGTAAAAAAAATGGAAACCAAAGCAATCAGTTAAAGTATTCTGACGCTTTAAATGATTTTATGGAGCCTTTTATAAAGGACTTCCCGGAAGATTACGATGTAGAGGATGTTTTTGAATTTTCAATAAACGCTTGGAATTTTGCAACCATAAAAGAAGAAATGCCCGCCGATGAATTTAAAAAAACCTTTTCTCAATTGAAGGAATTAGGTGCTGAAAAAGCAGTTTTCGATAAAATGCTTGAACAAAAAACCACCAAATTTGCTAACTACAACAGATATATTATTGATTATGATATAGAAGAAAAAGAAAATGGTGAAATGAAGCTTGTGGTTTTAGCCGGTGATTTAATAGGTTTCTTAAAAAGCATAGAACAAAAAGTACAACAAGAGGACCAATTACGAAACCAAGAAAATTTTGGCGAAAACTATATAGATCGTTATGCGATTTCCCTAAAACCACAGCAACCTTTTCTTGATTGGTTCAACAGTTTAAATCCAGACAACCAGATGGCTGAAACTAACGAAGCCAGCATTTATTTGGTTGATGATGGCATTAAAGATTTAGAAAAATGGCTTGCAAAAAAATATGACAGATTTTTTGTTATGGAATTAACCGAATATCATGAAATTAAAAAAGAATGGCCCCAAAAACGATCTTATAAAATGTTCAGGCAATGGTTTCAAATTAATGTTTCTACCATAGTTTATGATCTGGAAAAAAGACCTGTTATAAAAGGATGATAATTGAATGAGGTATTACTGCCCTGAAGAATATAATATATCAACTTTGATTAAAAAAAATCAATGGGTTTGTTACGGTTGAAGGACTAAAAACACCAAAATGCTATATCAACACTTTAAAGAAGATGTGGCAAAAGGAAATTCAATAAATGAAGATAGCAGCATATATGAAAGGTATCCGTATCAAGTTTGATGGTAAAAATAATTATTCAAACTTCTAAATTAAGTATATTAGCACCATGCTATCCAAAAAAACAAAATACGGATTAAAAGCACTCACTTTTATCGCTAGAAGCGGGAGTGGCGTGCCAGTGCAAGTGGGCGAAATTGCCAAAAGTGAACAAATTCCCCAAAAGTTTTTAGAAAGTATTTTACTTACCTTAAGAAAGGCGGGTATTTTAGGATCTAAAAAAGGAAAACATGGCGGCTATTATTTAAGAAAAGCACCTTCGGAAATTTTAATGACAGAAGTAATGCGTGTTCTTGAAGGACCTATCGCCATGGTGCCGTGTGTAAGTTTAAATTTTTATGAGAAATGCGACGATTGTGTAGACGAGCATCTGTGCAGCGTTAATAAACTGATGATCCAAGTACGCGATAGTACGCTCGAAGTTTTTAGAAATACAACCTTAGAGAATTTTTCAAACCCTCAGTAATTTCATTTTTCGTAATAGATGGCTTTTCCCCCCCATTTTTTTAAGTTGAAATCTAAAAATATTTCATTCCTACATTTTTTTTCAATAATAGTTTGATAATTCGTAAAAAGTTTTAAATTTGCATTTCCTATTAAATCGATAGGAATAATATAATAGTAAGTAAAATGATTGAGCACGTGTTAATAAATTCAGATCAAAACGAGAAAGCCACATATAAAACCGACAGTGCCAAAGAGAAACCGCTAAGAAGCATTGTGAAGTCTATTAGTTGGAGAATTATTGGAACCTTGGACACTATTTTAATTTCGTGGATAGTAACGGGTCATCTAGCTTTAGCTTTTAAAATTGGTTCGGTAGAATTAGTTACCAAAATGGTTCTATACTTTTTTCACGAGCGCATTTGGAATACCATTAAGTGGGGAAAATAACATTGAAGATGATGACACAAGAAAACATAAACGAATTAAATACGCTTTTTAAAAACGCAATGCCCTCTGAAATTATCCAGAAGGCTTTTGAGCTTAATAAAGAAGCGGTGGTAACAACAAATTTCAGACCTTACGAAGCCGCTATTTTGCAAGCAGTCAGTTTGGTTGAATCCAATATACCAGTCGTTTGGTGCGATACAGGTTATAATACGCCACAAACATACAGACACGCCGAAAAAGTAATTAAAGATTTAAACTTAAACGTGTTTTTGTACGTGCCAAAACAAACAGCAGCTCACAGAGATGTTGTTATGGGAATTCCAAGTGTAGATGCGCCAGAACATACCTTGTTTACAGAACAGGTTAAGTTGGAGCCTTTTAAACGCGCTATGGAAGATCACAAGCCTAAAGTATGGTTTACAAACCTGCGCCAAGGCCAAACTGCGTTTAGGGATAGCATTGGTATTTTTAGCCTTAGTAAAGAGGGCGTTTTAAAGGTAAGTCCGTTTTACTATTGGTCTGATGCCGATTTAGACACCTATTTGGAAGAAAATAAATTGCCAAACGAATTCAAATATTTCGATCCAACCAAAGCTTTGGAAAATAGAGAGTGTGGGTTGCATGCTTAAATGAGTTTATAAGTTTAAGGTTTATTAGCAGTACGCAGTAAATAAGAAGTTAGAAGTACGAAGTTAAAGGTACGAAGTAAGTAAATAAGAAGTTGGAAGTGCGAAGTTAAAGGCACGAAGTAAGTCAATAAGAAGTTAGAAGTACGAAGTTAGAAGTACGAAGTAATCAAGAATAAAATAATAACAAAACTCTTAACCGACCCGAGTAAGAGTTCCCCCTTGGGGGGCTAGGGGGCATATTATGAACAAAGACACATACCACATCAATTCATTGGAAAACGAAGCCATATATATTATGCGCGAAGTGGCAGCACAGTTTGAAAAACCTGTTTTGTTATTTTCCGGAGGAAAAGACTCCATTACCTTGGTGAGATTAGCGGTTAAAGCTTTTTATCCGGCCAAGATTCCGTTTCCATTAATGCATATTGATACGGGGCATAACTTTCCTGAAACTATTGAATTTAGAGATCGATTGGTAAAGGAATTAGGATTGGAATTAATTGTTAGAAACGTACAGGATTCCATTGATGAAGGCAAAGTAACTGAAGAAACCGGTAGATACGCCAGTAGAAACCAACTTCAAACCACCACGCTTTTAGATGCCATTGAAGAATTTAAATTTGATGCTTGTATTGGTGGAGCGCGTCGGGATGAGGAAAAAGCTAGAGCTAAAGAACGTATTTTTTCTGTACGTGATGATTTTGGCCAGTGGGATGAAAAAAACCAACGTCCGGAATTGTTCGATATGTTAAACGGTCAAATCAATTTAGGTCAGAATGTGCGTGTGTTCCCTATTTCAAACTGGACAGAGCTAGACGTTTGGTCTTATATAAAAAAAGAAAATATAGAAATTCCTTCTATCTATTTTGCACACAAACGTAAAGTGTTTTTAAGAGATGGCATGATTTGGTCTGCCGATGATGAAGTGGTTTACAGAGATGCGCATGAGGAGGTTAAAGAGGAAATGGTACGTTTTAGAACGGTGGGCGATATGAGCTGTACCGCAGCGGTACTATCGGAAGCGGCTACAATTTCTAAAGTAGTGGAAGAAATTAGGGATTCCACCATTTCAGAACGTGGGGCGCGTATAGACGATAAACGCTCGGAAGCAGCTATGGAAAAACGGAAGCAACAGGGTTATTTCTAGTATTAAGAAGTTAGTACAAAGAATTAAGTACAAAAAGAACTATAAGATTATAAGTAAAACATATAAGTAGAAATTGGTAGCGTCTTATACTACCGACTTAATACTTAATACTAAACAAAAATGGAAGTATTAAAAATTGCAACAGCAGGAAGTGTAGATGATGGAAAAAGCACCTTAATAGGACGCATACTTTACGATACAAAATCATTAACCACCGATAAATTAGCAGCTATTGAAAAAACAAGTAAACAAAAAGGGTATGATTACTTGGATTTTTCGTTGGCAACCGATGGATTGGTGGCAGAAAGAGAACAAGGGATCACTATTGATGTGGCGCATATCTATTTTTCAACAAATAAAAAAAGTTACATCATCGCCGATACGCCTGGTCATGTGGAATATACACGGAACATGGTAACAGGCGCTTCAACATCGCAAGCCTCCATCATTTTAATTGATGCCAGAAAAGGGGTTATTGAGCAAACCAATCGTCATTTCTTCATCAATAATCTATTGAGAATTAAAGATGTGGTGGTTGCTATCAATAAAATGGATTTGGTTGATTATTCTGAAAAAGTTTACAATAAAATCAAAGCAGACTTCTCTGAATTAATGAGCAAGAGAGATTACCAAGACCAAAAAATAACGTTTATCCCCGTAAGTGCTTTAAAAGGTGATAATGTTGTTCACAAATCCGGACTAATGCCTTGGTATAAAGGGGAGGCCTTATTGGAGCATTTGGAGCAACTGGATAAAAAAGATATTTATAATGTGGGTACGCCACGTTTCCCGGTGCAATATGTTATTCGTCCAAAAACCGAAGATTTCCACGATTTTAGAGGCTATGCAGGTAAAATATATGGGGGCGAATTAAGTGTTGGTGATGATATTTTGGTATTGCCATCAAAAACAAGATCAAAAATTAAGGACATTTATTTCTACGATCAAAAGTATCAAACCGCTTCAAGACGTTCATCGGTTACCATCACTTTGGAAAATGATATTAATGTGAGCAGAGGAGATATGATTGTTAAAGAAGGCGATCTGCCAACAATTGACAAACAATTTACAGCCAACATTTGTTGGATGGATTCAGCACCTTTGGAAGTGGGTTCAAAATACGTGTTGCAACATGGTGTAAACAAAGTATTGGCTAAAGTAGAAACTATCAACCATAAAATACATCCAGATTATTCAGGTATAGAAAAAAATGTAAAAGGGTTGGGTGTAAATGATATTGCTTCGGTAACCTTTAAATTCAATAAGCCATTGTTCTTCGATCAATTTAAAAACCATAGAACAAACGGTTCGTTCATTTTGATTGATACGCAATCCAATAACACGGTGGGAGCTGGTTTTATACAATAAAAGCCCCCTAACCCCCAAAGGGGGGAATGAGCAAGTTTGTGGTTACGTAATCCTGCAAGGTTTCAAAAACCTTGTAGGTCTAAAAAAGAAATAAATTATTAACACTATTCTTACTTTACCCGGGTAAGAATTTCCCGCCAACGGCGGGATTAGGAAGGGAAATAAAATATTAACTTAAAAATTACCCAGTAAAGTGCTCCTCCCCTTTGGGGAGGTCGGGTGGGGATATGCAAACTTTTAGAACAGAAATAGAAAATCCGGTTGTAGAAAACGAAATTTTAGAACTATCTAAAAAAATCGAGCTATTCAACACAGGAAAGATTGATGAAGAAAAATTTAGAAGTCTTCGTTTAGCGCGCGGTATTTACGGTCAGCGTCAAGAAGGCGTGCAAATGATTCGCATTAAATTGCCTTACGGAAAAGTAAAAAGTAATCAATTACGAAGAATATCAGATGTGTCTGATGAATATTCCCGTGGGCGTTTGCACATTACTACGCGTCAAGATATTCAAATTCATTATGTCGATTTAAACAGAACTCCAGAACTCTGGGCTGAGTTGGAAAAAGATGATGTTACTTTAAGAGAAGCTTGTGGAAACACCGTTCGTAACGTAACCGCTTCCGAATTGGCCGGGATCGATCCAAACGAACCTTTCGATGTGTCGCCTTATGCCGATGCCTTATTTCGTTTCTTCTTAAGAAACCCTATTTGTCAGGAAATGGGACGTAAGTTTAAAGTGTCTTTTTCATCTTCCGATGAAGATACAGGGCTTTCATACATGCACGATTTAGGTTTTATAGCGAAGATTGAAAATGGTGTTCGTGGTTTTAAAGTGATGATTGGTGGCGGATTAGGTTCACAGCCTCGTGAAGCGGATGAATTATATAGCTTTTTGCCTTCAGATAAAATCATTCCAACGATGGAAGGTGTAGTACGTGTTTTCGATCGTTATGGCGAACGTAAAAGTCGAGCTAAAGCTAGAATAAAATTCTTATTAAAAGACATTGGTTTAGACGCTTTTAAGGAATTAGTGCAAGCAGAACAAAAAGCCATTGAGTTTAAAACGGTTCCTATTGATGCTGATGCGTATATAGCTTCAAAAGCAGTTTCAGTTGAAGCGCCTCAAGTAACAGTAAAAGACCAAAAAGCATTTGAATTATGGAAATCCACCAACCTGATCCCTCAAAAGCAGGCAGGGTATGTGGCTATAGGAATAAAAGTGCTTTTAGGAGATTTTTATACTGATAAAGCACGTTTGTTAGCTGATTTGGTAGAAAACCATGCAGCAGGCGAAATTCGTTTGTCGTTGCGTCAAAATATAGTCATTCCGTTTGTAAAAGAAGATTTAGTGCCATTTTTCTATACGGAATTAGAAAAATTGGGTTTCGTAGAAGCGGGTTATAATAAAGCAGTAGATATTACAGCATGTCCAGGTACAGATACTTGTAATTTGGGCATTGCAAGTAGTACAGGTATTGCCGATGAGTTGGAACGCGTTTTAAAAGCGGAATACCCACAATATTTAACTAATGATGATTTGGTAATAAAAATTAGTGGATGTATGAATGCGTGCGGACAACATAATATGGCAAATATTGGTTTCCAAGGCATGTCCGTACGTACACCAGATAAATTGGTAGCGCCCGCTTTGCAAGTATTGTTAGGGGGTGGTAATTTAGGAAATGGCAAAGGAGCCTTTGCTGATAAAGTAGTAAAAATACCAAGTAAAAGAGGACCTGAAGCATTGCGCAGAATTTTAAATGATTTTGAAGCCAATGCTAATGGGAAAACTTTCTATGACTATTACCAAGTAACAGGCGAACGCTATTTTTACGATTTGTTAACAGATTTATCGGATGTTACCAACTTAACCCAAGACGATTTTATTGATTGGGGAACTGATGAAGAATATGTTAAAGAAATTGGTGTAGGCGAATGTGCAGGTGTGGTGATTGATTTAATCGCAACCTTGTTTTTCGAGAGTGAAGAAAAAATTGAGAACGCCAAAGAATCATTGGATAACAAGGTCTATTCAAATGCTGTTTACCATGCTTATGGTTCAATGGTAAATTCAGCTAAAGCATTATTAATCGCTGAGAATAAAAGTACGAATACACATGCAGGCATCATCAGCCAGTTTGATGAACTGTTTGTAGAAAGTGGCAAACTAAATTTAGGAACCTCTTTTTCAGAATTGATTTATGAAATCAATAAAAAGGCTCCTACCGAGGGGTTTGCAACTGATTATATAAACAGCGCCAACCAGTTTTTAGAAAAAGTAAGGGCTTTTAGAAACCCCCTAAATAGCCCCCTAACCCCAAAGGGGGAACTCTCAACGTAATAGGGTAATCAGTCATTTTGATTAATGACAGATATAAATTATGAATATAAAAGCAGAAAATATAAATTTAGAGCATCCAATTCCCCCCTTGGGGGCTAGGGGGCGTTTAACCGTTGTAGGCGCAGGGCCTGGTGATGTAGATTTAATTACCCTAAAAGCAATCAAGGCCATTGAATCGGCAGACGTTATATTATACGATGCACTTATAAACGAAGAACTTCTTAAATATGCTTCGCAAGATGTAGAGCTTATTTTTGTGGGGAAACGCAAAGGGTGTTATGCCTTTCAACAAGAACAAATCAATGAACTCATTGTTTCTAAAGCAAAGGAAAAAGGGCACGTAGTACGTTTAAAAGGCGGTGATCCCTTTATTTTTGGAAGAGGTGCGGAGGAGATTGATTATGTAAAACCTTTTGGATTGGAAACCTTTGTGGTGCCTGGTATTTCATCTTCGGTTGCAGTACCTGCCTATCAAGGAATTCCATTGACAAAAAGAGGGGTTTCAGAAAGTTTTTGGGTAATAACCGGTACAACAAAAGCGCACAAATTGTCTGAGGATGTGGCTATTGCAGCAAAATCTACAGCAACTATTGTAATTTTGATGGGTATGGGGAAACTAGATGACATTGTTCGGATTTTTTCAGAAGAAAATAAACAAGATACAGCGATTGCTATCATTCAAGACGGTACCACCGAAAACGAAAAAGTGGGTTTTGGCACCATCAGTACCATTAGTAAAGTAGTGGCAGAAAAACAATTGGCAAACCCAGCCATAATTATCATTGGCGACGTTGTTAAAGAACGCGTAAAATTAACTTCGGTTTTTGAAGAAGTCAATCAAAATCTGTGATTATGAAAACCGAAGAAGAAAATATTAACGATTCGAGTGAGCAAGTCCCCCCTTTGGGGGTTAGGGGGCTGAACACTTTATATCCCATTTTCTTAAAACTGAACACCCTTAACGTTCTTATTGTAGGCGGAGGCCATGTAGCGGAAGAGAAATTGACGTTTCTTTTAAAATCAAGTCCAGATGCTAAAGTAACCATAGTAGCGCCCATGTTTAGGCAAGATACTATAGAATTGGCGAAAAAAGGTAATGTTAAGTTAGTGAAAAGACGCTATAACAAACGTTATTTAAAAGGAAAGCATATCGTTATTGCAACAACCGATGTGCCCCATGTAAATGTACAAGTGCATAAGCATTGCCGTAAACGTCATATTTTGGTAAATGTTGCCGATAATCCACCGTATTGCGATTTTTATATGGGCGGTATTGTAACAAAAGGTCATGTTAAGGTGGCCATTTCGACGAATGGAAAATCGCCCACAACCGCCAAACGTTTGCGCCAGTTTTTTGAGGATGTCATTCCAGAAAACGTAGATGATTTGGTTAAAAATTTAAACGAATATAGAAAAACAATAAAAGGGGATTTCGAACAAAAAGTGGAAACACTCAACGAATTCACCAAAGGATTAATTGAAAAAAAATAAAGAAGACTGTCAGGTTTTTAATCCCGATAGCTATCGGGGCTGACAGGTCTAAATTGCAAACAAAATGATTAAAACAGATATACTTATAATAGGTGCTGGCCCAACAGGATTATTCACGGTTTTTGAAGCAGGATTATTAAAATTGAAGTGCCATTTAATTGATGCGTTACCACAACCAGGTGGGCAATGCTCGGAAATTTACCCTAAAAAACCTATTTATGATATACCAGGATTCCCAGAAATTTTGGCGGGCCATTTAACTAAAAACTTATTAGAGCAAGGAAAACAGTTTGAACCAGGTTTTACTCTAGGAGAGCGTGCCGAAACTATTGATAAATTAGAAGACGGAACATTTATTGTAACTACCAATAAAGGCACGAAACATCATGCGCCTGTGGTGGCTATTGCAGGAGGTTTGGGCTCTTTTGAACCAAGAAAACCAGGGTTGGATAATTTGGAAGTTTATGAAGATAATGGGTTGGAATATTTTATTAAAGACCCCGAAGTTTATAGAAATAAAAGAGTTGTTATTTCTGGTGGAGGTGATTCCGCATTGGATTGGAGTATCTTTTTAGCCGATGTCGCTTCGGAAGTTACTTTGATTCACAGAAGAAACGAATTTAGAGGCGCATTGGATTCTGTTGAAAAAGTGGGCGAATTAAAAGATTTAGGAAAAATCAATTTGATTACACCTGCCGAAGTTACCGAATTGCATGGTAATGGTAAAATGGAAGCCCTTACAGTCAATAAAGATGGTGAAGATTTCCGTTTGGAAACCGATCATTTTATACCACTGTTTGGGTTGTCCCCAAAATTAGGGCCTATTGCCGATTGGGGATTGGAAATTGAAAAAAATGCCATCAAAGTGGACAATTCACTTAATTACCAAACAAATATTCCCGGGATTTTTGCTATTGGCGACGTTAACATCTATCCTGAAAAATTAAAGCTTATTTTGTGTGGTTTCCACGAAGCAACCTTAATGTGTCAAGCAGCTTACAGAATTATCAATCCCGGTAAAAAGTATGTGTTAAAATATACAACGGTAAGCGGTATTGATGGTTTTGATGGCACCCGGAAAGAGGCGCCAAAAGCTGTGGTTCAAGCCATTCAATAAAAAAAAACCAGATAACTCCTCCCCTTTTTTCAAGGGTAGAGCTTGTTCAGGATTTATTCGGAATGCAGATAGGCATAGAGGTTAATTGTCCTCTTTTGTAAGTAGAGAGCCAAAGCCTAATTGTAGATTTGCATTTGACCGGAAATAACTCCTCCCCTTTTTTCAAGGGGAGGTGCCGTAGGCGGAGGGGTCTTAATAATATGAAATATTTTTTTTCATGCACTAAAATAAATCTTTTATTGTTGTAAATTTCAAGATTGAATAGCGACAATCATTAAGATAATTAAACCTGCTTAATATGGATCCTTGTGAAGAATTAAATGATAAATTGATTCAAAAGAAATATAATGTTCGTTTAAAAGATGTTGTGAAAACGTTTACAAAACGATTGTTTTATTATGTGTTTGATGAACATGAAAATGAGCTTCAATCTTTAAAGAAAACCTTTTTAGAGATTACCAACAATCTGGACATGAATGATGGTGAGGCCGTTTGGAACACCTTCCAAGGCAAATTCCAAGCTATTAGAATTAAATTGGATTTAGACGCTGTGGCCGTGGTCAATTTCGACCCGGCAACCAAAAGTTTACAAGAAGTTTATTTGGCATGTCCAGGCTTTTATGCCATTTCAATCTATCGTTTAAGCCATGAATTGTATGTGCAAAACGTGCCAATTATTCCTAGAATGATGAGTGAATATGTGCATGGTATTACAGGTATCGATATTCACCCGGGAGCTACTATTGGCGATTCATTTTTTGTGGATCATGGCACAGGAATTGTAATTGGCGAAACATCCGTTATAAAAAATAACGTAAAGATTTTCCAAGGGGTTACTTTGGGTGGTATTCAAGTTAAAAAAAGCTTGGAATCTATCAAACGCCATCCAACCATTGAAGACAACGTAACCATATACGCAAACGCAACCATTTTAGGTGGCGATATTGTAATAGGTGCCAACAGTACCATTGGTGCGAATGTTTGGATTACCGAATCGGTTCCAGAAAATTCTGTGGTAACCTATCAAACCGAAATAAAAATCAGACCCAAAAAGAATGGCATCCGTTAAAGGTATTTTAGATCAAATAGGCAACACAGCACTTGTTGAGGCAAGTTATCTCATTTCAAAAAAAGGCGTTAAACTGTATTTAAAACTTGAGGGCGATAACCCTGGCGGAAGCGTAAAGGACCGGGCTGCTTTTAATATGATAAATGAAGCTTTAAAACGAGGCGATATTAAAAAAGGAGGCTATTTGGTGGAAGCAACTAGTGGGAATACGGGTATTGCTTTGGCTTTTATAGCAAATCTTTTTGGTTTGAATATGGTATTGATCATGCCCGAAAATTCCACCGAAGAACGGGTAAAAACCATGCGTGCTTATGGAGCTGAGGTTATTTTAACGTCTGCCGATTCGGGTATTGAAGGTTCTCGAGATGTAGCATTTCAATTAAGGGATGAAAAAGGTTATACCTTGCTAAACCAGTTTGAGAATGATGATAACTGGAAAGCGCATTATAAAACCACGGGTCCAGAAATTTGGAAAGACACCGGGGGCGAAATCACACATTTTGTGTCTGCAATGGGAACCACGGGAACCATCATGGGCGTTTCAACGTATTTAAAAGAAAAAAACAAAAATATTACCATTGTTGGTGCACAACCAGAAGATGGCGCCAAAATACCGGGCATTAGAAAATGGTCGCCAGACTATGTTCCTAAGTTTTTCGATCGTTCCAAAGTGGATGTGGTTGTGGATGTTAGCGAACAAGACGCAAAAATTACCACCCAAAGATTGGCCAAGGAAGAAGGCATATTTGCTGGTATGAGTAGTGGCGGTTCGGTGTATTGTGCTTTAAAAATTGCAGAATCGATTGACCAAGGTGTTATTGTAGCTATTATTTGCGATAGAGGCGATAGGTATTTATCATCCACATTATTTGAATAGCAGTTGTTTTTGACCTGTCAGGTTTTTGAAACATAAGTGTTCGGAAGAAAAATATTGACAAAAAAATAGATGAAATAGTTGATAAAAAACTTTTAATTTAAAATTAAAC
>NZ_JBFVFE010000016.1:0-73409 GCF_052728615.1 Mariniflexile sp.
TTCGCTATTAATCATTTCGTTGGGTGATAATGCTTTTAACATGCTCGTTTCATGTGTTTATATTATTTGTTTTTTATAAGTTATATTTCGACCGCGCTCAGTACAGGTATGGAACGCCTTGATAATCATTTCTCTGTAAGGATAAAATTCAATCATGGGCGTTTCAATTTACAACATTAAACAAAATGAGCTGAATATTTTGTATATTTCCTCTTAACATTTTTATTTTTTATTTAAGGTAAGAGGGAAAGTACTTTATAAGGTATCCATAAATAGTTGACTAAAATTTTGTACTTTTGTTATGCAATCTCGTGTAAACGGGATTTTTTTATGCTGAACTCCTGTACTGTGCGTTGTCGAAGTAGGTTTCAGCATTTTACTATTAATAAAACGATGAAGTTATGAGTAAAGTATCATACTATACACCTGAAGGACTAAAAAAATTAAGGGACGAACTAAAGCAATTGAAAGATGTGGAGCGTGTAAAAGCGTCCAAAGCCATTGCTGAAGCTCGGGATAAAGGCGATTTAAGTGAAAACGCCGAATACGATGCTGCCAAAGAAGCACAAGGTATGTTGGAAATGCGCATTGCCAAATTAGAAGATGCTTTGGCTGGCGCGCGAATTATTGACGAATCGCAAATGGATAATTCTAAGGCCTTGGTTTTATCTAAAGTGAAAATAAAAAACCAAACCAACGGAAAAGAAATGGTCTATACCTTGGTTGCCGATGGTGAAGCGGATTTAGCTTCGGGAAAAATTTCGGTGAATTCACCCATAGGAAAAGGGCTTTTGGGAAAATCGGTTGGCGACGTAGCCGAAATACAGGTGCCCAATGGTGTTATGAAATTTGATGTTATTGAGATTTCTAGATAAAAAATAAATTAAATAGACCTGTCAGGTTTTTAAAAACCTGACAGGTCTGAATTAAAACTATGGCTCTATGGCTTCAATTTTCACTAAAATAGTTAATGGCGAAATACCTTGTTACAAAATTGCCGAAACCGATGATTTTTTAGCATTTTTAGACGTAAACCCGAATGCCAAAGGGCATACGCTTTGTATTCCTAAAAAGGAAATTGATAAGATTTTCGATTTGGATGAAGTTACTTATACAGGCTTGATGCAGTTTTCAAGACAGGTTGCAAAAGCTATTGAAAAAGCAATTCCATGTAACAGAGTCGGGGTTACGGTTATTGGCTTGGAAGTACCTCATGCCCATGTGCATTTAATTCCGTTGCATACTATGGAAGATGCCCGTTTTATTCAAAAAGTAAAACTTTCCGCAGAGGAATTTCAAGAAGTAGCTAAACGTATCAAAGCTTATTTATAGCATAAATTACGATGGTAATAACAGTTCATGCTACCAAAGCAGTACTCCCAGCATGCACCTAGGTTAATTTTTTAAAATAGGTAGAAGCCTTTTGGAGCGGGTACACGATAAATTTCCCTAAACTGGAATCTTGACCCATAAGGTTTCGAAAACCTCTTGTTGGTATTTAACGGCAAATCCTGAGTGCAAACCATATTTGTTATCGGATAAATTTCGAAAAAAAAAAGATTTGTCGTACACACAATATAGGTGGATGGTCGGCCTTAATTTCCAAAAAACAATATTTTGAAATATGCAATTATGATGGAACTCATTTAAATACTTAAGACATTCAAGTCTTGCTGAGAATTCATAACCAAAAAAGGGAATCATAAAATTTATAGTTTAAGAATAGCTTAGATTGATTGGAATATTTCTCTAACTTAACCTGAATAATAAGAAAATTAAGATTGAATTTTTATTTTTCCCCTCCCTAAAGGGTGGAAAAATTCCTGAAATATAGAAAATGTATCACCCTTTAGGGTTGGGGAAGGGACATTTTCGGCTCAATAGGGTTATCCATTATTCACGTTAACTTACCAATAGCGTTCTTCTTTAACCGAAATTTTAATATTAAGTCTGGTTGACTATTTTAATTTGTGAGAGAGTAGCCAAATAAAAATGGCATCATTTTCGAAAGTTTCCGTCCAACTATCATGATCCGCATTTGGGTAAAGGGTAAGTTTCGCATCTGGATTGAATTGTTTTAATTTTTCATAAGCCTGAATAGTTTGTTCTACAGGAACTATGCTATCTTTTTCGCCATGAAAAAACCATACAGGCAAATTAGGCACCCAATTGATATATACCATTGGGATATTGGCTGCGCAAACAGAAAGCATCGCTGCGTATTTATTAGGGTTGTTAACGGCCATTCTCCAAATACCATCGCCTCCTCTGCTGAGTCCTGTAAGGTAGATTCGTTTGGTGTCAATGGACAAGGAATCCACTAAATGGTCAACCATTTTATTAATGACTTTATCGTCCCACAGCCCATTTTTATTAGGGTTTTGGGGTGCAAATACATAAAAAGGAAAGTTTTTGCCCTCATTAATCAACTTAGGTAAACCATGTTCTTTAACAAGATTAAGGTCTGAACCACTTTGACCGCCGCCATGTAAAAAAACCACTAATGGGTAAACATCTTGTTTCTCAATAGGCGTATACAAATAAAATTTCATGTTCTCTTTGCTGGTTACTTCCGTTTCAAAGGATTTTAGTTGCGCAAAAAGACTGGGATTAAAAAACAGTATTGTAAGAATTAATAATAGCTCTTTTTTCATCCGTTTTTGTTAGCTTGTTTGAGAAACTCTTGTGTTTCTTCAAAATTAGGAATAGAAGGTTGTGCGCCGTTTTTTGTTACCGATATGGCCGCTGCAGCACAAGCAAAAGGGATGGATTCTTCAAAATTTCTATGTTGGGATAAAGCAACGGCGAGAGTTCCATTAAAAACATCGCCTGCAGCTGTGGTATCTACAGCTTTTACTTTAAAAGATTTGTAATGGGTGGTTTTATGTTTATTAACGAGGTAGCAACCATTTGATCCTAAAGTTATAATTACATTTTTTATTCCTTTTTCCAATAAGATTTTTCCGGCTTTTTTCGTGTTTTTTAAATCAGAAATTTTTATACCGGTAAGTAGTTCAGCTTCTGTTTCATTGGGCGTAATCAACCAAACTTTTTGTAGTATTTCTTTAGGTATTTTTTGTGCCGGGGCAGGGTTTAATATAACTTTCGTGTTATTCTGGTATGCAATTTCGATAATGCTATTAACTGTTTCAATAGGAATTTCCAGTTGTACCAAAACATAGCTTGCGTTTTTGATAATGTCTTTTAAACTATGAATATCTTCCATGGTCAAATTCATATTGGCACCTGGAGCCACGGCAATGGAGTTTTCTCCTTTTTCCGAAACTAAAATTTGAGCAATACCAGTAGGTTCTTTAAGGTCGGTTAAAATTGTTTTTGGAGATAATCCTTCGGCTATAAAATGATTTTTCATATTTTCTCCAAAGGCATCAGCACCAATTTTCGTAATAAAAGTAATGTTGCCACCAAAGCGTTGTGCCGCAATAGCTTGATTAGCACCTTTTCCACCAAATACGGAAGCAAATTTTCCGCCCAAAACTGTTTCTCCAATTTTTGGTATCTGAGGAACCTTAATAATTAAATCCATGTTAGAGCTTCCAACTACTACTAAATCCATATATGTTTGTTTTAATAATTTAATCTAAATAATTCCCCGACGGTTCTACCTCGGGGTTTCCGAATTTACCTCCCCTTTGGGGAGGTCGGGATTGCCTTTTCGCAATTCCGGGAGGGGCAAAATATAATCCCGATAATTATCGGGACGGCGAAATACCTCTATGTCCCGATAGCTATCGGGACTGCCTCGAGGATAGTCGGTTTCAGGAATTTTTTTATTTTTAGGCAATTTTCGCATAGATAATGAGTCCGATTCCTAAGATAAAGAATAGAAACATGAGGGCTAGTAACCAATTTTTACTTTTGGGTAAATCTTTAAATTCTTTCCAAATATACACCCCCCAAATGGCGGCAACTAAAGTTGCCCCTTGCCCCAATCCGTAGGCAATTGCAGGGCCTGCTTGTTCAGAGGCTAGAATGCTAAATGACATGCCAATACCCCAAATAATGCCACCTAAAATTCCAATGCCATGTAGTTTTGGTGTTCCAATTTTAAAATAATCATTATAAGTTACTGCTTTTCCTGCAATGGGTTTGTACATATTAAATGTATTGAATAGGAAATTCGAAAGAAGCAAACCTAGCGAAAATGTTACTAATGCAGTATATGGGGTTAATTTGCCAACTTCTGGTGTTACAAAATTAGAAGCCATGGATAGGGCAACGTATTTATAGAAAAATCCCATCGCAATACCTGCTAATAAAGAAATTATAATACCTTTTGAAGAAGATTGTTTATCCTCTTTCGTAATCGCTTTATAAGCTAAAGCATCAAGAATTATAGCAAATGCTACAAATATAACACCCAAAAACAAGTATATTGGATTGCCTTCTGGAGTATCCATATAATTGGTAATAACACCTAAAACAAGCGCAATACCAATGCCAATGGGAAAGGCAATGGCCATACCTGCAATATCAATTGCAATGACCAATAACAAATTGGCAAAATTAAAAATAGCACCTCCTATTAGGGCATACCAAATATAGGTTCTCTCTGCTTGTTGTACATCTTTTAAAAAACTTCGTCCTTCCTCTCCTGTAGAGCCTAAGGTAAATGCCAAGAGTAGGGTAATTAGTAAAATACCTATAGAGTAATCCCAATAAAATAATTGAAATGGCCATTTTTTACTGGATAATTTTTGAGTATTTGCCCACGACCCCCAGCAGAGCATGGTAATGAAGCAGAAAAATACAGCTAATGGGTAGTTGTTAATGATATACATATTAAAGTTGGTTTTAATAAATAATGGTTTGCTTAGCGAGCATACTAAACACAATATTTGCCCACTTAATTTGCTTTTGGCCGTATGATGGTTTTATTTGCATCCTTGCTCTTATACCAAAAATACATGAACACTTAGTATGATGTGTGAAGCGTTTTTTTTGAACTTTTTTAATTTCCCAGAAAAAGTAAATGTATCCCACCTTTAAATTCTTCGGATTGATAATTTCAAAGAGAATAAACATTACAAGAAGTGAGGTGTTTATAGGTTGTGATGGCATTTTATGAAATTGTGAAATCGCAAAGCCATTTTTTAACAATACATATAAAAACACGCTATAAATTGAGAATTACTTAAAACAATTTACTTCTGATTTCAAAATTAATAGGGTAAGATTATTTACTCTCATTAAGTTCGGAGCAATTTAAATGTCAATTTCATACTTTATAATTTAAACTTTAATATTCGATGAAGAAAATTACTTTAATTGCTGTATTACTATTGTATTGCTCTATCAGTTATGGGCAATGGCAATCAATAAATCCAGGCGCTGGTGGTCAGGTGCAAGATGTTGTTCCAGATCCAAATACTGATGGTCGACTTATTTTGGCTTCTGATATGGAAGGAATCTACGAAAGCGTAGATCATGGAGAATCATGGCACGTAAAGGGATCCTTGCATCAAAACCGTGCTTATGCAGTAGCATTTGCTAAAGGAAATGTAAATAAGCTTTATGTGGGAACTTTGTATGGCTTGGAAGTGTCCAATGACGGTGGGAATACCTTTACTCTTGTTTCAGGAACTAAGAAAAAATCTATTGGAGCCATCGCTGTGGATCCTAATAATGAAAATATTGTTATTGCTGGAATTGGCTGGAGAGATGATTATGATTTTTCAAACACTTTTGGCTTACAACAAAATGCAAATGGTGAAATATATAGGTCTAGCGACGGCGGTGCAACCTGGACGATGGTCAATTTTGATACAGATGCTGGATCAGACAGGAATGTGTTTTCTATCCAGTTTGATGCCACTAATGGTAATGTAGTATATATAGGTTCGGGAAAAGGGCTTTTTAAAAGTACAGATGCTGGATTAACTTGGACCAAAATAAATGCACCTTTAGGTACTTTAAAAAACAAAGGTGCTGCCTTAAGTCCAGATGGCAAAGTTATATACGCTGCTTACACTGCCAACGGAAACAACGGTAATATATATGCTTCGCCTACATCAACAATTAACTGGCAACAAGTTACGGCTGGTAGTGGGGTAGCCATTGGAGCTCAAGACTTTTGGTACCCAGAAGTAGATCCTAGATCTACGGGGGGTGAACACAAATTAACAGTCGCTTTACAAAATAGTCGTGAAGGCCTGTTTGAAGCTACTTTTAATTGGAGTGGCGATGCTTTAACAACGTATTCATGGAAAACTGTTTGGAAAGGCACTGAAGGTTATGACAATGGATGGGATAACGCATCTCCAAATCCTAGATATGTACATTATACACCCAGCAATTGGGACAGAGCCATGTGGTCTACCACCAATCAAACCATTTTTCAAGGCAAACCAAGTGGTAATACGTACACTTGGCACAATAAATATTCTAAGCCCAATATGGCCATAAAAGTTTCACAATGGAATACTGAATGGCCAACGTATAGCAGTCGTGGTACAGAAAGCACTTATTCCTATGACATCGCTGTGCATGACAATTACATAGTGCAAGGCCAAGGAGATAACGGCGCCATGGAAAGTTGGGATAACGGATTTTCGTGGTCAAATATTCAACATAGACTAGGCAACCCTCCACTTGCAGATGTTCAGGCAGTTGATATTGCGGTAGGCAATGGCACTCCAATGGTGGTAGCACAGATGACGAGTGGTTATGGAGGCAATGCTGCCAACGGAAGTTTGTATGCTAAAAAATTAAACAGCCATTCACCTGATGATAAATGGTTGTTCTTGGCAGGAGGCTGGGAATGGAAAGGATTACCATCTGGGGTATTGCGAGATGTTGCTGTGTCTCCCGTAAAGAAAGATAGAGTTTTTGCATACTCTACAAATCAAGGGTTATATATGATGGATGATATAGGATGGGCTTATAGTGAGGCGGAGCAAGGTAGAAATGCCTGGTGGGCCAAAATCAATAACGGTGTGGCTGATGGTATTTATGCCGTTAAAAAAATAGCACCACACCCTACCAATGCAGATATTGTTTATATAAATGGTACATTAGGTAGCAAGCAAGGTGTGTTTAAAGGCGAAAAAATTGCTGATGATTGGGTTTGGACTAAGTTATATGAGGGTTCTGGTTGGGATTCTGAAATACAGGTTTGGGAAAATGAAGGGCAATTATACTTGTTTTTCTCAGGTGCTTCTTCTGAAGTTGGTGGCGATGGGAACAATTTTATTGGCACACTTTCCTTAGATGATGGTGTGACTTGGAAAACAGTCATCACCAAAGAAACTGCCAAAGGTTTGACAAGTCCGAGTTGGTTTGATGCTATTTCAGACGACTTTGGCTTTAGAAATAAAGGTGGTGTGGCAGGATATAAAAACCAGATCATCATGAATTACTATGACCATAGACAACAAAAAACCTTTGGCATTTATAAAGGAACTATTGATGGCTCTGGTAATGTAACTTGGGAAGATTTTACTGCCAACATCCCTTTTGGTGGTTTAACATCTGCTATTGTTAGGGATTTTCAAGGCGAACCTTATATCTATGCCACTACGGCGGGTGCTGGTGCTTGGAGACGCCCCTTGGGAGCTAGTACGGTAACCATGCCAGTGGCACCTTCAAACTTAGCAGTTTCAGAAATTTTGGGTACTACCGTTAAGTTGAGTTGGACAGACAATGCTACTAATGAGAACGGTTTTAGAGTTGAACGCAAAAAAGACAATACTTATATTACAGTAGCCACTTTAGCTGCGGATGATACGTCTTATGCTGATAAAGATTTGAATCCGTTAACAGCTTACACCTATAGGGTTATTGCATTCAATGCGGCAGGTTCTTCAGATTATTCAAACACCATCATAGGCACCACCGCAGAAAAAATTATTGTTTGCGAGAATGCTAATTTAATTCCGAACCCAGAATTTGATGATGCGCTTAATAATTGGGTACTATACAAAAACACAGGAGTTGTTGCCACATCAGAAGTGGTTACAGATGCGGGTATGTCTGGAGGAAATGCCGGCAAAGTAACCATTACTACCGTTCCTGGAACAAAAGATTCCGATGTACAATTTTATTCCAATTTACCAGAATTAACACCGGGCGCTACCTACCAAGTAACCTTTAAGGCAAAAGCTGCTGCTGCTAAGGATATTCGTATGAGCGTTCTATTGGGAGCAGCACCTTGGACTGGGTTTGTGTCTAAAGATATCACATTAACAGATCAGTCTGCCAGCTATGGTCCTTTTGACTTTACCGTAGCAACAGCAACTACTGCAGCACGTCTGGATTTCTTTTTAGGTAAAGATGCTAACGATGTTTGGTTTGATGCTTTAGTGGTGCAAGAAAAATGTGGTGCCCCAAAAGCACCCACCGCTTTAGTGGCAAGCCCATTTTCATCAACCCAAATAGATTTAAGTTGGGTTGACAATTCTGATAACGAGACCGGATTTGTGGTTCAGCAAAAAATAAACGATAATTTTGAAACGGTAGCGACGCTGGGCGCCAACGTAACTTCTAATTCCATCACAGGGTTAAAAGCCAATACCGCCTATACATTCAGGGTTATGGCGAAAAACGATTTTGGCGATTCAGTATATTCCAATGAAGTTAGTGCCAGCACTACAGATGTGGGGGCCTGTGCTAGCACAAACCTTATTAAAAATAATGAGTTTGATACAGCTTTGGATAATTGGGAACTGTATGATAACACAGGCAGCAGTGTCACTGCCGAGGTAGTTACAGATGCCACTATTTCGGGAGCGAATGCCGTGAAAATCACAATACCTTCTGTTACGGGTACTTCTGATTCCAATATACAGTTTTTTCAAGGGTTGCCAACCTTACAAAACGGGTTAACGTATCAGGTTACTTTTACCGCTAAAGCAGCAGCAACCAAAGAGATTCGCTTAGGCGTCTTGTTAGGTCAAGCGCCATGGACAGGGTTTTTATCACAGAATATTACTTTAACAAACCAAGTTGCCACTTATGGCCCGTATGAATTTACCATGACACAGAATAGTGATGTGGCACGTTTGGATTTCTTTTTAAGCAAGGACAATAACGACATATGGTTGGATGCTATTGTTTTAAAACAAAAGTGCGCTGCCATTGGTCCCAATGCGCCTTCAGAACTTACTTCTACGGTTACCTCTTCATCTGAAATAAATTTAACTTGGAAAGACAACTCTGATGACGAAACTGGTTTTATAGTGGAACGTAAATCAACGGGTGCTTTTGAAGCCATTGCAACCCTTGGTGCCAATATCACGTCATATTCTGATACTGGTTTGGTTGCTGCAACTCTTTACACCTATCGGGTGGTTGCCAAAAATGATCTTGGAAATTCAGACTATTCAAACCAAAGCACAGCGACTACGGATGCTGGGGTTTGTGGTGGACCTGATTTAATAGTTAATGGGGAATTTGATTCCAATTCAGATAATTGGGTGTTCTACAAAAATACAGGGGTAGTTGCAACGCAAACTGTGGTAACCGATGGCGGTCTTTCTGGTGCGAATTCTGCAAAAATTACCATTACAACAGTTGACGGTACAAAAGATTCCGATGTGCAGTTTTATCAAAATTTACCAGCATTGTCAACAGGTAAAACTTACGAAGTTACTTTTACAGCAAAAGCGGCAGCTCCAAAATCCATACGGGTGGGCGTATTCCTAGGTGCAGCACCGTGGACTGGGTTTCTCTCAAAAGATGTAAGCTTAACGGACACTTCTACAGCCTACGGTCCTTTCGAGTTTACGGTGAGTGCTAATACAAGTGTAGCACGTATTGGTTTCTTTTTAAGTAGAGACAACAATGATGTTTGGTTTGATGCTATTGTTTTAAAAGAGAAATGTAACACCGCAGTGCCAAATAAACCTTCAGATTTGGTAGCGAAATCCATTTCTTCTAGTCAAATAGATTTATCGTGGACGGATGCTTCCGATAACGAAACAGGATTTTCAATTGAAAGAAAATCGAATGCTGCTTTTGAAATCGTTGCTTCTGTTGGAGCCAATGTAAAAACCTATTCAGATAAAGGATTAAATGGTGCTACAGCATATACCTATCGGGTAGTTGCCAAAAACGCTGGTGGAAATTCTGAATATTCAAATGAAAGTGCTGCAACAACCAGTGCAAGTAGCACTGGTGGATGTGCATATCCTAATTTAATAAATAACGGAGAATTCGATACAGGTTTATCGGGTTGGGTTTCTTATTTTGACGCAGCAGGACCCGCTAGTGGTAGTGCCGCTCCAGATTCTAACGGTGTTTTATCGGGCGTGCTATCTACCAAAATAACAATAACCACCACGGGTGGCACGGACAACCAGGTACAATTCTATCAATCAGGCTTACCAATTTTAAAAGCTGGTAAAACCTATGAATTAACCTTTAGGGCTAAAGCTGCAGCAACGAAACCTATCCGTATTGCTGTATTAAAAGGCGAGAGTCCTTGGACTAATTTCTTGGAAAAAAATATTGATCTTTCAACAGAAGCTAAAACGTATGGGCCTTTTGAATTTACAATGACAGCTGAAAGTGTCGTATCCCAGTTCCATTTCTTCTTAGGAAAAGACATCAGTGATGTTTGGGTAGATGCCATTGTTTTGAAGGAGAAATGTAATGTTATTGTGCCAAATGCACCATCTGCTTTAACCGCGGTTGCCATATCGGCTAACCAAATAGATTTAACCTGGAGCGATAACAGTACCGATGAAAGTGGATTTACCATAGAACGTAAAAGTACTGGTGCTTATACAGAAATTGCAACGGTTAGTGCCAATACAACCTCATATTCAAATATGAATTTAGCTGCTGGATCTGCGTATATGTATCGCATCAAAGCAATAAATACTTCAGGAGTGTCTGCCTGGAGCAATGAAATTTCTGCAACCACTGATGATGACAATGGCGGAGATGCCGGATGTACTAATCCCAATCTGCTTAAAAATGGCGAGTTTGATAATGGAGATACAGATTGGATACCTTATAACAACACAACGGGCACCGCTTCATTTAAAGCAGATCTAGATTCGCAATTATCTGGAACAATGTCCGTTAAAATAACTATTGAGAAAGCTGGAGCTAAAGATTCGGATATCCAATATTACCAAAGTGGCTTGCCAAAATTAAAAGCAGGCGTAACATACGAATTATCTTTCATGGCAAAAGCAACGGCAGCAAAACCAATACGTATAGCTGTTTTAAGAGGAGAAGCACCTTGGAACAATTTCTTGGAAAAGCAAGTTAATGTAACAACGCAGGCTGCAACTTATGGACCCTATGAGTTTACCATGACGGCAGAAAGCACCGTATCACAATTTCATTTTTTCTTAGGAAATGACAATAGCGATGTCTGGGTGGATGCGGTTTCATTAAAAGAAAAATGCATCGTTACAACACCTCCTGCAAAACCTAAAAATTTAGTTGCTACAGCTGCTTCCGATAATCAAATTGATTTAAAATGGACGGATAGCGACTATAAAGAAACTGGTTTTATAATTGAGCGGAAATCCAGTGGCGATTTTGAGGTTATTGCAACAGTTAATGCAAATATTACTGGATATGCCGATATTGGCTTAGTTCCTCTTACCAAATATACCTACAGAGTTTCTGCAAAAAACGGTTTAGGAAATTCCGGTTATTCCAATGAAAGTGCCGCAACCACTTTAGAAGAAAGTGGCGTTCCTTACGATAATTTCAATATTGAAATTGTTGGAGAAACGTGTCCTGGCAAGAAAAATGGACAAGTGATCGTTAAAGCTAAAAAAACCTATGGTTTTGTAACGACCATAAATGGTATAACTTACAACTTTACCAAAGATTTAACGGTTGATGGTTTGGCTCCAGGGAATTATGAGTTTTGTATAACCATTGCCTCGGAAAATTTCAAGCAATGTTATAATGCAGAAATAGTTGGAGGGAAAAACATTACAGGAAAATCTAGTGTTAAAAAAGGTGAGATGTCTATTGATATAGATACTGGAACATCTCCTTTTAATGTATTAGTGAATGGTATATCCGTTTTGATCACATCATCAACTTCGTTTTCAATAGGAGTAGACCATGGAGATGTTGTACAAGTAAAAACAGAGAAAGAATGTGAAGGTGTTTTTATGGAAACCATTGATTTGATTGGTGTTATTTCAGCATATCCAAACCCAACACATGGTAAATTCGAGATTGAATTACCAATAGAAAAGAAGGAAGTTATTATTGACCTGTATAACATGCAATCTCAATTGATTTCCTCAAGATCTTATCCAATCATTTCGGGCAAAGTTCAACTCAATATTGAAAAGGAATCTGCTGGCGTTTATTTTGCAAGAGTACTTTTGGATAAACCAAGCAACTTTAAAATAATAAAACAATAAGACAATGAAAAAGTGTATTTATATGTTAATAATTTCTATCGGCTTATGGTCGTGCGATGATGAAAATAATTGGAGGTCTGTAGCTAATGTTGTGCCTACAGTGCCAGAGCAAGTGTATCCAACGGATAATTTATTATGTCTTGAAAATCCAATAACTTTTAAATGGACAGCCTCAACCGATTTTGAAGGCTATGAGGTAAAATATGAGCTGGAGATTGCTTCTGATAGGCAATTCAGCCAAATTGTGAAGAATGTAAAGGACATTACAACAACTTCAGCAACGGTATCCCTAGATAGGAACAAGGCCTATTATTGGAGGGTTCGGGCTATGGATGTTGAAAACGACCCAAGTACGTATTCCGTTACTTATCAATTTTATACCGAAGCGTTCGGTGTTTCAAATTATTTGCCGTTCTCCCCTTTATTAGTATCGCCTATAATGGATACCACGGTGTCTGGAACCACTTCAACATTAAGTTGGTCTGCCAAAGATGTAGATGTAGATGATACTTTGGTTTATGATGTCTATTTCGGTACCCAAAACCCACCAGTTACATTAAAAAGTAGTGCTTTAACAAGCACATCCCTAAATGTAGATGTAAATGCTGCCACAAATTATTACTGGATGGTGGTTGTAGACGACCAAAAGGGAGGTAAAACAAGAGGGCAAGTATGGAGGTTTAAAACCCAATAAATATTTTTAATAAAGATAAAGAGCCGTCAAACAATTATTTTGACGGCTTCTTTTTTCTAAAGCCTTTTCAAAATAAGCACATTTTATATATCTTTTAATTTAGAATTTAAAAGGGTTGTTTTTATACAAGACTATAAGTTTGTATGGTACTAAACCTTAAAATTCGTTTTTGTTTTATGAAAAAAATACTTTTATATCTTATAGTCTTCACTAGCAATTTTAGTGGCTTTTCACAATGGCAATCCATAAACCCGGGCGCTGGAGGGCAGGTACAGGACATTGTTTGCGATCCAAATACTCCAGGTAGGTTGATTCTTGTCTCCGATATGGAAGGCATATATGAAACTTTGGATGACGGTGAGTCTTGGCACATTATGGGAGACCTTCATCAAAACCGCGTGTTTTCAGTTGCCTATTCCAAAGGGGATACCAGCAAACTATTTGTTGGGACGCTTTATGGTCTGGAAGTGTCAAGTGATAGTGGTAAAACATTCAAATTAATAGAACAAACCAAGCGAACCTCCATTGCCACCCTTGCTGTAAATCCTCATAACAATAATATAGTCATTGCCGGTGTAGGTTGGCGAGACGATTATGAATTCTCCGATACTTTTGGTCTGAAACAATCTGGAAAAGGGGAAATTTACAGGTCTACTGATGCAGGCAACACATGGAACTTGGTTTATTTTGACACCGACATAAGTGAAGACAGAAATGTTGTTAATATTGAGTTTGATAAAACAGATAGCAACGTTGTTTATGTAGGTTCTAGCATGGGCATTTATAAGAGTAGCGATGCCGGACAAACATGGGAAAAAATTAAAAGTCCTTCAAGCACAGAAAAAAATAGAGGCGTAGCATTGAGTCCGGACGGGAAAATACTTTATGCAGCGTACAGCACCAATGGAAACAAAGGATATCTATATGCGTCTTCAACCTCTACAATTAATTGGATTGAGGTAAGCTTTGGGAACAACGAGTTTTTAGGTAATTATGATTTTTGGCATCCGGAAGTAGATCCTCGCTCCAAAACAGATTCACATAAGGTCACTTTTGGACTTCAAAGTGGTAGAGAAGGTGTTTTTGAAGGCACTTTTGAATGGCATGGCGATATGTTGTCCCATTATTCATGGAGCACTATTTGGGTGGGAACGAAAGGCTTTGATACCGGTTGGGATTTTGCGCCAACCAATCCACGATTTGTTCATTATACGCCATTAAATTGGGAGCGAGCTCTGTGGTCCACCACCAATCAAACCATTTTTCAGGGTCTGTTAGATGGGGATACATATCAATGGAAAAACAAATATTGCATTCCTAATGAATCCATAAAGGTTTCCCAATGGGGCATGGAGTTCCCCACTTATGCAAGTAGAGGTACAGAAAGCACGTACACCTATGATATTGCTGTTCACAATAACTACGTCGTTCAAGGTATGGGCGATAATGGTGCTGTTGAAAGTTGGGATGGTGGAAAAACATGGTCCAATATGCAACATAGGTTAACGATTCCGCCCATATCCGATGTTCAAGCTGTGGATATTGCCAATAGAAGTAATACTCCAATTGTGGTTGCACAAATGACCAGCGGTTATGGAGGTGGAGCATTAAACGGAAACCTATATGCAAAGCGATTGGTAAACAATTCACCGAAAGACCAGTGGGTATTTATAGGCGGTGGCTGGCAACAAAAAGGAGGTTTGCCTTCGGGTGTTTTTAGGGACATAGCTGTATCTCCTGTAAATGACAAACGGGTATTTGTCTATTCTACCGATAATGGTTTGTACATGATTGATGATATTGAGCAAACCTTAAAAAATACCGAAGAAGGTAAGGAAACAACCTGTGTAAAAATATCCAATGGGATTGCAGATGGCATTTATGCAGTTAAAAAAATCGCACCGCATCCTACCAACCAAAACATTGTTTTTATAAATGGAACCAGAGGCGACAAGGAAGGTGTTTTTAGAGGCGAAGCTACAAACGGAAAATGGCAGTGGACAAAAGTCTATGACGGTGCCAACTGGGATTCTGAAATTGTAGCATGGGAAAACAAGGGAAAAGTATATCTGTTTTTCTCTGGCGCTTCAAAAGAAAAAGGCGGCGATGGATCCAATTTTGTAGGCGCGCTTTCTTTAGATGAAGGTAAAACTTGGAAAACAGTCATTACTAAAGAAACCGCAAAAAAACTCCGTGCAAATAGTTGGTATAATGCCATTGCTGATGATTTCAGATTTATGAACAAAGGCGGGGCTTTGGGATACAAAAATGAAATTATCATGAGTTTTTATGACCATACCATGCAAAAAGCCTATGGTGTTTTTAAAGGAACCATCCAAAAAAATGGTACGGTAACTTGGCAAGACTGGACAGACAATTTGCATTTTGGCGGTTTAACATCTACAGTTATTGCCAACCAAAATGGCGTCCCTTATGTATTTGTATCAACAGCGGGTGCAGGCGCTTGGAAAAGACAATTGGATTAAACTAAAACCTTTAATTTTTAAATGATGAAAAAAAAGATTATTGTATTTTTTATAACAACCTTTTGCATTGTTGGTGCTGGGGTTTCCCAAACACCAACCGCCGTACAGCAAAACACGCTCGATTACATTAAACGTGCCGCAGATGGTGACCATCTGGCACTTGAGGGAGGCCATTTGGAATTGGATGGCCATGTGATGCCCTACCCATTTTTTGAAACCCACGAAGTGCTCTATCTGTACCGCTTGAGTCAATTAAGGCATCGTGTGGTTTGGAAGGCAGATGAAGTGTATTATGAAGAAGGTTGGAAAGAAGGCAATCAATCCAAAAAATCCATTCCTGCTTCTGCAAAAAAAATCTCCCCCAATGTATTGAATGGCGAACGTTTAAGCCATGAAACCTATTGGTTACAGCTTCCTAAACTTCCAAAAAGTGAAACCGGATGGGAACGTTTTTTCTGCCTGCAACCCATGGAATTGACCTTACCAGGGTGGCCAGAAACCACTATTTATGTGAATGGCGAGTCTAAAGCAGCCTTAATGCGCCAGCACTTTTATTGGTCATTGAACCAGTTGTTGGACGAAACGAAACCAAATTTTATAACCTTAAAATCTTTTGGAATTTACGATAATAAACGAGGTTACAAAGAAATAAGCGTTGTGGAGCGCGATCCAGATATTGATGAATTGTATTGGTACATGCGCGTTCTTATTGAAGCCAAATCCATATTAACGGAAAAAGACAAAGGGTTTGCCGAAATCAGCGGATTGGCGAATGATATTATGGCAAAATTGAATTTGGATATTGCCAAAACAACCGTGTTTAGAACCCAACTGAAAGCATTTATGCCATCAGTAAGATCGAGGTTTAAGGACATTGAAGCCATGTCCGATAGCAAATTTACCCTTAAAATGCTCGACCACGGCCATTTGGATAGTGCTTGGCGCTGGACCTTGGATAATACCGATGAAAAAATAGAACGCTTGGTTTTGAACAATTTGTATCTCATGGATAGGTATCCTGAATATAAATACATTTTCACAACTCCTTACCATTACGAACGAATGAGCCAATTGTTTCCAAAATTATTCAAAAGGGTTCAAGAAAAAATTAAAACCGGCCAATGGGTTGCAGATGGCAGTACCTATTGTGAAACGGATATGAACCTTCCCGGGGGCGAAAGCATTGTTAGGGAATTTTTATATGGTTTGGATTATTACCGTAATACTTTAGGCGTTACCAAAAACTCCCTTTTTTTACCCGACACTTTTGGTTACCCTCGGTTCCTTCCACAGATTGCACAAGGTTTTGGAATTGACCATCTTGTCGCCATGCGTGTTAATACCCCAGAAATTGGCGAACATATCATTTATAAATGGAAAGGCATTGACGGTACCGAAATATTGGTAAATGGTTTGAGTACCCCGGCATGGGAATATCCATTTGTGAGTGCGGTACATGGTTATGGCATTTCAGATCCAGAAAAATATACCACATATAACGCCCCCGATCCTGGACCACGCAGATTATTGGGCACTTATAACCAGTTTAAAGACAAAGCAGCAACCAATAACCAAATTATGTTGATTGGTTGGGGCGACGGCGGCGGCGGCGGCACCGAAGACCAATTGGAACTGAAAAAAAAAGGGAGCAGTTTACCATCTTTCCCCAAAGTGGAATGGACCAATATGTACGATTATATTACCAACCAAAAGAAAAACATTGACAAATTTGCTGAATTCGATCAACGTCTTATAGCAGATCGTTTTGTGCAACGTACCTATATTTATGCCAATGGTTTAAAAACAGGAAACCGTGCTGCGGAACAACGTTTAAGGGAAACCGAAGCGTTATCTTCCATGGCCATGAAATACGGATTTAAATATCCTGAACAAGATTTAAAGCGTTTATGGAAAGAATTGTTGATTCATCATTTCCATGATATCCTTACCGGAATGGCGGTTCCAGAAGTTCTTTTGGAAGCCAATGCCAGCATCCACAATGTGGAAGCGCAAACAAAAGTGCTTCGGGATAAGGCTTTGGATTTCCTTTTGATCAAAATGGCAACCGATGATAATGCCTTGGTGGTTTTCAATCCGTCGGGCGTCAATATGTCGGGTGTTGTGGAAGTTCCCAACGCTAAAATTCCTGTAGGCATGCAATTGGTAGATGATAAAGGCAATGCCATTCCATTTGTATCACATAACAGCAAATTATTTGTGGATTTGAAAAAATTTGACCCGATGTCGTTCATAACGCTTTATTGGAAACCGCAACAAAATAGTGCAACAGATGCAACTCAATTATCAGCGACCCAAAACACTTTGGAGAATGATTTGGTAAAAATCACTTTTAACGCAAAAGGGGAAATCAGCAGTTATTTTGATAAAAAAGAAAACAGGGAATTGGTTCCAAGGGATAAAAAATGGAATACGTTCTACGCGGTTACGGCAGATAGCGACACGGCCATCAGCGAAAAACCTTTTAACGGGGAAGCGAATGTTCAAACATCAAACGTAACATTCGATGCCTTAAAAGCGTCATTTAATATGAACATCACTTATAATACTTCAACCATCAAGCAAGAAGCTTATTTAACAAAAGGAAGTAAGCTATTATCCTTTAAAACCACCATCGATTGGAAAGAACCACAACGTCTGGAAGTCGATTTTCCTCTTAATTTCACCACCACTAAAGCGCACCATGGGATTCAATTTGGGGAAGAGGAAATAAACCGCGCGCAATTTAAAGCGGCCGATTCGTTGAAAATGCCATTTTGCGCCCACCAATGGACGGATATTTCGGATGAAGATTATGGCGTAGCCGTTTTTGACAATGTACGTTATGGTTACGATTTGAAAAAGAATGGCATCCGTTTGATTCTTTCTTATGGGCAACGCAAACAAACTTATGAAGAATTGGCCAAAGTGGATTATACGGTTAAAGGCGCTGCTGAAGATGGCGGCGAAAACTTTAGCTATGCGGTGTTTCCTCATACTGGTGCCCATTCGAGTGCAGGGGTTGTGCAAAAAGCAAAAGCCTTTAATAGTACTTTAATTTCGAAAAGTGCTTCTAAAAATTCAACAGCCTCTAAACTTGAAATTTTCATAAAAGATTTGCCTGACAATATTGTACTTCAAACCATAAAAAAAGCAGAAAATGGCAAAGGAATTATTATCAGACTTTACGAAACCAATCAAAAATCGACGGTTGCGGAAGTTGATTTCCCAACACATCCTGCTTCTATTGAAGAGACAAATTTGAACGAGGATTTTTCTAAAAAACTGCAAATTTCAGCCGATGGAAAGAGCACTTTAACTTTTAGACCCTTTGAAATTAAAACTTTAAGGATTCAACCTTAATACATGAAAAAAATCATTATTGTCCGACTAAAGATTATAGACCGCTTCGCTGTTAGTCCCGATGGCTATCGGGAAAAGAAAATAGACTTGATTCTAACTAATTGAAAAACAATATAAAACACATTGATGATTTTATAAACAACGTAATTATAATTTTTTCAAAAAAAGACAAGCTGTTTTAATATAAATTCCTGTAAAGTAAATGAAACCTATACGATATGTCATCACAAAATATTTTAACCGGACAACAATGGAAAAAAATTAAAATAAAAAAATTATATCAACACTATTTAATTTCTCTCCTTTTTTTAGGGAAGATGCCTTTAGGCAGAGGGGTTTAATTTCTCTCCTTTTTTAAGGCGGAGGGGTCAATGATATAAGCTACCTAAATAATAATTAGCTTTTTTTTTCTGTAATAAAGATTCACGGTAAACTAAATTTAAATTTCACAAAAAAAATCCCAAACGAGTTGCTTGGGATTTAACGTATTTTGAGTTTCAATTAATGAGATTCCTGCTTTCGCAGGAATTCTTAATATCTATAATATTCTGGTTTAAAAGGGCCTTCCACGCTTACGCCAATATAATCTGCTTGGTCTTTACGAAGTTCGGTAAGCTCTACACCAATTTTTGCTAAATGTAATTTGGCTACTTTTTCATCCAGATGCTTTGGCAACATATACACATCGTTTTCGTAGGCTTCGTTGTTATTCCATAGCTCTAATTGCGCCAAGGTTTGGTTGGTAAACGAGTTGCTCATTACAAAACTTGGGTGGCCCGTTGCGCAACCTAAATTTACCAAGCGTCCTTCTGCAAGAATGATGATGTCTTTTCCGTTAACCGTATATTTATCTACTTGTGGTTTAATGGTGTTTTTGGTGTGCCCATGGTTTTTCTTTAACCAAGCCATATCAATTTCATTATCAAAATGCCCAATATTGCAAATAATGGTTTTGTCTTTTACGGCTTCAAAATGACGTGCTTGTACAATATCTTTATTTCCAGTAGTAGTGATAATAATATCAGCATTACCAACAACGGTTTCCAATTTTTTAACTTCAAAACCGTCCATAGCGGCTTGTAGCGCACAAATCGGGTCTATTTCGGTAACGGTTACAATACTTCCTGCACCTTTAAAAGAGGCGGCGGTACCTTTACCAACATCACCATAACCACAAACAACCACACGTTTTCCTGCAAGCATGATATCGGTAGCACGACGAACAGCATCCACAGCAGATTCCTTACAACCATATTTGTTATCGAATTTCGATTTTGTAACCGAATCATTAACATTGATAGCTGGCATAGGCAAGGTGCCATTTTTTACACGTTCGTATAGTCTGTGAACACCCGTAGTGGTTTCTTCACTTAAACCTTTTATTCCTGAAATCAGTTCTGGGTAACGGTCTAAAACCATATTGGTTAAATCGCCACCATCATCAAGAATCATGTTAAGCGGTTTACGGTCTTCTCCAAAGAAAAGAGTTTGCTCAATACACCAATCAAAAGCTTCTTCGGTCATGTCTTTCCAAGCGTAAACCGAAGTTCCTGCAGCAGCAATGGCAGCAGCGGCTTGATCTTGTGTTGAAAATATGTTGCAAGAACTCCAAGTAACCTCTGCACCTAAAGCTTGTAGCGTTTCAATTAAAACGGCCGTTTGAATGGTCATGTGCAAACATCCGGCAATACGTGCGCCTTTAAGCGGTTGCGAATTTCCGTATTCTTCGCGCAAACTCATAAGTCCGGGCATTTCGGCTTCGGCTAATTCTATTTCTTTTCGTCCCCAATCTGCAAGCGATAAATCTTTCACTTTATTGGCTACATAAGGAATTGTTTTTGTACTCATATCAATTTTTCTTTTTGTTTTTAAAATCAAACATTCTTGGGATTAGAACTTAAATAGTTAAATTCGCTAACTGATTAAGTGTAAAATCTGCCTTAGGCAGTGCAAAGATAACTAATAACTTTTAGAAAATTAAATGCCTCTTTACAAAACCATTGCTCCAAATCCAGAAACTACTGTCAAAATCTGGAATATTACAGAATCTTTCGACAATTTAATGCAAGCCATAACCTTAAAACCAGAAAGTTTAGAGCGTGTTTTAGATATGAAAAGCGATTTGCACAGGCGAGGATTTTTAAGTGTGCGCCGTTTGTTAGCGGAATTTGGATATCAAGATACCGATTTGTTTTACGATGAAAATGGCAAACCCCATTTAAAGGATGGCAAGCACATTTCAATAACTCATTCGTTTCATTTTTCGGCGGTTATTGTGAGTGCTTCCATAATTGGTATCGATATTGAAAAACAACGCGAAAAAATAACCATCATTGCCCATAAATTTATTGATTATGAGTTTGCTTATTTAGATGTGAATGATGCTGAATTTGTTAAAAAATTAACTGTTATTTGGTGCATAAAGGAATCGTTATATAAATTGTATGCTACACCCGGATTAAGTTTTAAAAAGCATTGTTTGGTTATTCCTGTTTCAGATAATGCTTATGAAACGGTGGCTTGGATAGATTATGAAGACAAAAAATGCCGATATAACATTCAATTTTTAGAGTTCGAGGGGTTTACATGTGCGTATGCCATGAAATAGACAGAAGATAATAGAGTATAGGAAATAGACCGATAAAATCATTTTGTGAAGTATTGGTCCCGATAATTATCGGGATATTTTTTTGGGATTTTAAAGAAAAAACGTGGCAAAAGTAAATAACATATATCAAAACCTATTGAATTCAATGTCTATTAAAAAAAGATTATTGGCAGTCTTAATTGACCCTGATAAAACGAAACTTGATAGTATAACTATAATTACAGAAAAAATAAATCAATCAGTTGCAACCCATATTTTTGTTGGAGGTAGCAGGGTTGAGGAACACCTTACGGATATATTGGTTTCAGAAATAAAAAAGTTAACAAAACTTCCGGTAGTATTGTTTCCGGGAGATATTACACAAATTACCAGTAAAGCAGATGGTATATTATTTTTGTCGTTGATTTCGGGGAGAAATACAGAATATTTAATAGGCAAACATGTGGAGTCGATTTCAAAACTGAAAAAAACCAACTTAGAAGTGCTCCCAACAGGCTATATTTTAATAGAAAGCGGAAAGAAAACGGCTGTGGAAAATGTAACAGGCACACAGCCCATGCCAAGAGAAAATATCCAGAGAATAGTGGATACAGCAAAAGCGGGAGAATTATTGGGAATGAAGCTTATTTATTTGGAAGCTGGTAGTGGCGCTAAAGAAGCTGTTCCAAAAGCCATTATTCATTCCGTAAAACAAGCATTGCAAATTCCGCTGATAGTTGGCGGGGGCATTAGAACTAAACAACAATTGGAAACTGCCTATCAATCGGGAGCAGACCTGGTGGTGATAGGCACCGCTTTTGAAGAAAATGAATCGTTTTTTGAAGAGTTAAAAAGTAGCTTTCAATAATTCCTTCCCTTTTTTTAAGGAGGAGTGCTTGTGCCGAATTTTCGGTATGCCGTAGGCGGAGGGGTCAATAGGAGTAATTATTTTGATGCCACGTGATATTTTTGTCATAAGCATAACATTATAATGAATAATTATTCGTGTTCCCGATAATTATCGGGACGTGGCGAAATAAGATGAGTTTAACACATAACAGTTTCTCCCATTAGGGGAGATTAAGAGGGGGCATGAAAGTATCAATAGACCTAACATTATCACCATTACAGGACGATTACGAAATACACGTCATCAATTTTATCAAAGCATTGCGGCAGTCAGATTTTACCGTTTTGGAAAATCCGTTAAGCACCCAGATTTATGGGGATTTCGACAGCTTGATGCCATTTTTAAACGAGCAAATAAAAATATCTTTTGAAAACCAAAATATTTGCGTTTTAACCATGAAGATTGTAAAAACGGACAGACACGGTTATGAACCACATTTTTGATTTCTTTTTAGACGCCTATTGCCATACCTCCACTTTTCAAATAGTGCTTGAAGCGGTAGCTTTTGTATTTGGTATTTTAAGTGTTTGGTATGCTAAAAAAGAGAATATTTTAGTGTACCCAACAGGTATTGTTTGTACCGTTATAACCGTTTATCTGCTGTACATAAATGAGTATTTTGGAGACATGATGATGAATTTTTATTATTCCATTATGAGTATTTATGGGTGGTGGAATTGGTCCAGGAAAAAGGAAAATAAACCGGTTGTGCCCATATCAAGAACCACTTTAAAGGAAAAGCAGATAGGGATTTTGTTTTTTGTATTGACCATGGTAGTTACTTTTTTGGTGTACAAAGGGTTTGGTTACACCTTGGAAATACCAAATTATATAGACGTGGTAACCTCGGGCATCTTTTTTACAGCCATGTGGTACATGGCCATTAAAAAACTCGAAAACTGGACACTTTGGATTATTGGCGATTTAATTACCATTCCACTGTATGCCTACCGAGGGTTGGGTATATTGTCTCTACAATATGTAATCTTTACTATATTAGCAATTCAAGGATATATGGCATGGAAGAAAAGTATAAACAATTACCGGCAAACTGTATAAAAGTAGTGTTGTTTGGCCCGGAATCTACCGGAAAAACCACCTTGTCAAAACATTTGGCAAGGCATTACAATTCGGTTTGGGTGCCAGAATATGCACGGGAGTATCTTCAAAACAAATGGAACAACGAACGTAAAACCTGCGAGCCAGATGATTTATTGCCCATTGCAAAAGGTCAAATAAAATTGGAAAACAAACTGGCCAAAAAAACAGATACGGTTTTAATTTGCGATACCGATCTATTGGAAACCAAAGTGTATTCCGAAACCTATTATCTAGGAACCTGCGACCCCGTTATTGAAAAATATGCCTTAGAAAATACTTACGATTTGTATTTTTTAACTTATATTGACACCCCTTGGGAAGCCGACGATTTGCGCGATAAACCCGAAGAAAGAGAGGCCATGTTTAAAGCTTTTGAGCAAGCATTGATTGTAAACAAACGCCCTTATGTTTTGCTGAAAGGCGATAAAAAAACACGTATGGAAACCGCAGTAAAGCACATTGATAACTTATTGAAAAACCAAAAGTAATGTTTACAGATAAAGATATCCAACAAATAAATGATTCTGGTTTAACTGTCGAAAAGGTACAATCGCAGATGGAACTTATAAAATCTGGAATGTCTTATGCTCATTTGGTGGAAGCTGCCAGTATAGGTAACGGTATTCTGAAAATTGATGGAAACCGAAGAGAGGAATACATCCGTTTGTTCGATAACAAGTGTAATGATTTATCTATTGTTAAATTTGTTCCCGCATCGGGTGCAGCAACACGCATGTTTAACTTTTTATTTCAGTTTTTAAAGGATTTTGATCCAAATAAGGAAAATATCGAGTCCTATATCTCTAAAAACAAAGACCTGGAAGTGTTTTTAAGTGGATTGGAAAAATTGCCGTTTTTTGAAGATGTTGTTTTTAAAATCCATGAAGTAATTCCTGATTTTAATGGTTTGTCCTATGCAGAACGAAGCAAGGAGTTTGTAAAAACCATGCTCGACGAAAACAGATTGAATTATGGTTTTTATCCAAAAGGATTACTGCCATTCCATAAATATGCTACACATGTTTCAACAGCTTTTGAAGAGCATTTAATGGAGGCAAGCCTATACGCTTCTTCTAAAAAATCAGCAAATTTACATTTTACCATATCAGATACCCATGCTAAAATGTTTGATGATGAACTAAAGTATGTTAAGGAAGATGTAGAAGAAAAAACCAATACACATTATAAGGTGTCCTTCTCCTTTCAAAGTCCATCCACAAACACCATTGCCATCACTTCAAAAGATGCATTATATAGAGATGAAGCAGGTAATTTGTTGTTTAGACCATCGGGCCATGGGGCGTTAATACAAAACCTTAATACACTTGATTTTGATTTAATTTTTATCAAGAATATAGATAACATGGTTGTTTTTGGGCAAAACAAAGAAGCGTCGCCCCATAAGAAGTTGATGGCTGGCGTGCTGTTGAAAATTCAAGAACAAACGTTCAAATATTTAAGAAAGCTGGACGAGGATGCTGTTTTAGAAGAAGAAATCAACAACATTGAGTTGTTTGTAGTTAATAGGTTGAATGTCGCTTTAGGAAACGCGTACCATGGGTTAAGCCCTGAAGAAAAAATGGGTTATTTACAAAAAAAGTTAAATAAACCTATTCGGGTATGTGGCATGGTTAAAAACGAAGGCGAACCTGGTGGTGGCCCATTTTGGGTAAAAGATGAAAACGGCCGTGTTTCATTACAGATTATTGAATTTGCCCAAATTGATTTTGAAAATGAAGAACAAAAATATATTGCAAAAAACGCCACTCATTTTAACCCAACCGATTTGGTTTGTGGCGTTAAAAACTATAAAGGCAAAAAATTTGATTTAACAAACTATATAGACCAAAAGGCAGCTTTCATCACCATAAAATCACAAAATGGTATTGATATTAAGGCTTTAGAACTTCCCGGATTATGGAATGGCAGTATGGCACATTGGAATTCTATTTTCGTTGAAATTCCTGTTTCCACATTCAACCCCGTAAAAACAGTGAACGATCTATTAAAACCAGCACACCAACTATAGTTATGTTCGATAAACACGCATTAACATTGGAATTGACTTTTAAAGCCATTAGAAGTTCGGGTGCAGGTGGACAGCATGTGAATAAAGTGTCTTCTAAAGTGGAACTGACTTTCGATATTAATGAATCTTTGGTTTTTGATGATGGGCAAAAGGAACGGCTTTTAAATAAGCTTAAAACAAAATTTACAAATGAAGGTACTCTTGTCATGCAATGCGATGAAACCAGAAGCCAGCATAAAAACAAAGAACTGGTAACAAAACGCTTTTTTGAGCTATTGGAAAGCGGATTGTTGGTTCCCAAAAAACGAATTCCAACAAAAATCCCAAGGTCAGTAGTAAAAAAACGTTTAAAAAATAAGCGTAACGTATCTGATAAAAAGGCGAATAGACAAAAACCGGATATTGAGTAAATATTAAAATCCCAAAAAAAAATAAACTCCATCCCGATAGGAGCTATCAGGACGTGTAGGATTTTGTGAGCCTGTCTGCCTGCCGTTAGGTGTGAAATAACTAGGGCACAAAAACCACAAAGGGAAAAACGCATTAAATAAATATTAAGACTATTTTAAAACCTTTCCTCTTGGCACTGGTAAAGAAACCATCAAAAACGGTTCTTTTTTGTACTTTTGAAACAACTATATATATACTTCATGAACAACATACAACCTTATATCAAGGAACACAAAGACCGATTTGTAAACGAACTCATCGAATTACTTAAAATCCCATCCATAAGTGCCGATTCAGCCTATAAAAACGATGTTTTAAAAACCGCCGATGCCGTTAAAACCAGCCTGGAAAAAGCAGGTTGCAACACGGTTGAAATCTGCAAAACAGATGGTTACCCAATCGTTTATGGCGAAAAGATAATCGACAAAAATTTACCCACCGTTTTAGTGTATGGGCATTACGATGTACAACCACCAGACCCATTAAATTTATGGAACTCCCCGCCTTTTGAGCCCGTTATAAAAACCACCGAACTACATCCCGAAGGCGCTATTTTTGCGCGAGGTGCTTGCGATGATAAAGGGCAAATGTACATGCACGTAAAAGCCATGGAGTTTATGACCACCACCAACCAACTGCCATGTAATGTAAAATTCATGATTGAGGGCGAAGAGGAAGTGGGAAGCTCCAACCTTGCCATTTTTGTGAAAAACAATCAGGAAAAATTAAAAAATGACGTTATTCTTATTTCCGATACGGGCATGATTGCCAAAGATGTACCTTCTATTACCACCGGATTACGTGGATTAAGTTATGTGGAAGTAGAAGTTACAGGCCCTAACAGAGATTTACACTCCGGTTTATACGGAGGCGCAGTAGCAAACCCCATCAACATTTTAGCTAAAATGATTGCATCCCTTCACGATGAAAACAATCGTATTACCATTCCCGGTTTTTACGATAAAGTGGAAGAACTTTCAAAAGCAGAGCGTGCAGAAATGGCAAAGGCACCTTTCAATTCGGAAAACTATAAAAAAGCGTTGGTTATCGACGCTGTTTACGGCGAAACGGGATATACCACCAACGAACGGAATTCTATACGCCCAACTTTAGATGTAAACGGCATTTGGGGCGGTTACACCGGCGAAGGTGCCAAAACCGTTATTGCCAGTAAAGCCTATGCCAAAATATCCATGCGTTTGGTACCGCATCAAGATTGGGTAGTAATCACAAAATTATTCACAAAACACTTTGAAAGTATCGCTCCAAAAGGTGTTACCGTAAAAGTAAAACCGCACCATGGGGGTCAGGGCTATGTAACTCCCATAGATAGTTTGGGTTATCAAGCGGCAAGCAAAGCGTACCATGAGACTTTTGGCAAAATCCCCATTCCGCAGCGTAGCGGTGGCAGCATCCCCATAGTGTCCTTGTTCGAGCAAGAGTTGAAAAGCAAAACCATACTCATGGGCTTTGGGTTGGATAGTGATGCCATCCACTCGCCAAACGAACATTTCGGCATTTTCAATTACCTAAAAGGCATCGAAACCATTCCGTATTTTTATAAATATTTTACAGAGCTTTCTAAATACTGAAATGAATTCAGCACAAGTAATTTTTGGGTGTTTCCCCCGAAGAAAAATCGGGGGTCGCGCTTTACGTTTCAATCTTTTGTAAAAACAAAAGGATTTTCACTTCAATCGCTAACACAGAAGGCTAACTTCAAAATGAAAAACCAACACAGCAACCACTTACTTCAACTTACATTAGCCACGTTATTTATTAGTACTTCGGGCGCTTTAGGAAAGTATATCGACTTACCAACGCCAGTGGTTATATGGTGGCGGTGTTTTTTGGGAGGGCTGTTTTTGTACGCTTTTTGCTATTATAAAAAGTTCGATTTAAAAGTGCATTCAAGAAAAGACGCTGTTGCCATAACAATAAGCGGTCTTCTTTTGGGGGCGCATTGGATTACCTATTTTTACGCTCTAAAATTATCGAATGTCGCTATCGGGATGCTGTCATTATTTACCTTTCCTATAATGACCACATTTCTTGAACCCCTTTTTATAAAAGTAAAATTCGATCCCGTTTATATTCTGTTAGGGGTTATGGTTTTATTTGGCATTTACCTTTTGGCACCAGAATTTAATTTGGAAAGTACGTATGTAAAAGGCATTTTATTTGGATTATTATCCGCGCTCTTTTTTGCACTCCGTAATATTATGTCCAAAAAATTGGTTAGCAGCTATAATGGCACGCACATCATGCTTTACCAAGTAAGTATTCTAAGCATTGTTTTGGCACCAACGCTTTTTTACTTTGGCACTTCGGGCATAAAAACCGAATTCCCTTATGTTATCATGCTGGCACTGGTTACTACCGCTATGGGACACACCATGTTGGTTAATAGCCTCAAACATTTCACGGTAAGCACCGCAAGTATTATAAACAGTACACAACCTATTTTCGGAATTATCATCGCCTTTATTTTCTTAAATGAAATACCAACGCTTAATACTTACCTTGGGGGTTCGTTAATATTGGCAACGGTTATTATTGAAAGTGTGCGGTCTAGAAATAAATAATTTTTATCAATAATTTTGTAACAAAACACCCCACTTAACGTTCTAATAGCCAACCTGTCCTGAGCGCAGTCGAAGGATCAATCAATCAAAATCAATCATTATGTTAAAGCAATTCTTTATTATTTGCTCAGGTGCCGACACCGATATTTTAGAACAATGCTCCAAAGGCGAACAAAATAAGTACGCAGGTATTGGCGCTACCGTTTTCTTCACCGCTTTAATGGCTTTTATCGCCGCTGGTTTTGCGCTTTATACAGTTTTCGATAATCTTTACACATCTATTTTTTTCGGGCTTATTTGGGGACTTCTTATTTTTAATTTGGACCGTTATATTGTTTCGACCATTAAAAAAACAGGAAATGTTGTGGATGAATTAATCCAGGCATCACCCAGGATTTTATTGGCGATAATTATTGCCATCGTCATCTCAAAACCCTTGGAACTCAAAATTTTTGAAAAAGAAATCAATCAGGTGTTGTTGGAACAAAAAAACGAATTGACACTTGCTAACAAAAACCAAATTGCAGAACAATTCAACCCTAATATTGAAAACTTAGATAAGGATATAACTAATTTACAACAGCAAATAGCTACCAAAGAAGCCGAAGTAAATGCGCTTTACGACACGTATATTGCAGAGGCCGAAGGAACTGCCGGGACCAAATTATTGGGAAAAGGCCCTGTTTACAAAGAAAAACGCGATAAACATGATGCACTACTGGCAGAATTACAACTACTTAAAGAAGAAAACAAAGCAAAAATTGCAACTACAGAATCGCAAATAGCTAAATTAAAAGGCGATTACGAAACACAAGTTGTAACGACACAACCCATTATTAATGGTTTTGATGGCTTAATGGCGCGCGTTAACGCCTTGAACAAATTACCATGGTTGCCTTCGTTATTTATATTTCTGTTGTTTTTGGTTATTGAAACATCGCCTATATTCGCCAAGTTATTATCTCCAAAGGGTGCTTATGATTTTAAATTGGAAGACGAGGAAACCGCCATTAAAACCAATGTGCTTCAAAATAAAAACCAACGTGAGGTGATGCTGAAAACAGATTTCGCCATGAACGACCGTATCTATGCCGATTTGGAAACCGAAGAAGAACTTTACGCATACAAGCGTACAAAAGCGAGGGAGCTTATGCAGCTTCAGGCAGATGCCTTTTATAAACAACAAAAAAATGTACTATAGCCAACTGCTTGAACGCATATAACTATTTTCAATGGATAACTTGAAGCGATGCCCCGAAATACTATTTTTAATTAGGCAGCTATTTCAGATTTAAAATGATTGTACAGATCTTCACAGCCTAACCCAATAATGGACAAACTTTTATTTTTTGCAATCGCTTCTTTATGAAGATTTGCCAAAGCACTTACACCAAAACGGTCCATACTATCAATAGCTTCAATACTAATGGTCAACGTATTTGTCTTTTCAAAAATATTTCTGAATTCACTTTGAAACAAACCTAAATTGTTTTTGTCCAATGTGCCTTTAATTTTAAAAAAATTGTTGCAGCTTGTAATTTTTAATTCCATAATGAGTTAATTAATTTGGTTAAACAATAAATTTGGGCTTTTATACCAATTATAACTTAAAATAAGATCAATAAAACGCCCTTTTTTCCTTTCTTTTTCATTAAAAAAAGAAACCGTAACTAAGGCTATGCTTTATTTTTATAAATCAAATAAAGAAAAAAATCATCATTTTATTTTAATCTCATTTTAAATTATAATTGGTATTAATTAGTTTATTCTGAGGTAAATATATAAACCTTAAGTTCAAGAATATTATTTAATCGACCAAGGGATTTTAACTTTAGATGAAAATGTTGTTGTTGTCAAATTAATCGGTAAGTAACTCTTTTAAATTAAAGTTTTCGTTATTTTTACTCCCATTCATAAAAAAATGACAGAAGCAGTATGAAATGCCATTCTAAAATTTGAAAAAAAATCGAAATATGGAAAAGCATTGCATCTGAACGTAAAACAATAGGGTTGACACTTTTAGGAACTTACGAATCTTTGTGTTACTCTGTATGAAATTTTGAAAACCTTTGTGAAATAACTGTTACACAAAATACACAAAGAAGACACAAAAACCACAAAACAAAAACCATTTAAATAAAATTAAAACAGATGAAAAAAATACTCTTTTTAATTTGCTTAATTTCTACTTTTAATAGCTTTTCCCAAACTACTGAAGCGGATGATAAAGATGCTATCATGGCGGTTTTAAAAGCACAGCGGCTTGCTTGGTCTAAAAACAACATAGAAGAATACATGGAAGGCTACTGGAAAAGTGACTCGCTTAAATTTTATGGAAGCCACGGCATCACTAATGGTTGGTACAATACTTTGGACCGTTATCAAGCAGCCTACCCAACCGAGGGCCATACGGGCAAATTGAGTTTTAAGATAAACGACATTACTAAAATAAGCAACAATGTTTACTATGTTTTAGGCGAATACCACATAAAGCGCGAAGTTGGAAATGCCGATGGTATTTTTATGCTTGTTTTTAAACGGATTGATGGTAAATGGAAAATTATTGTAGATACTACTTGTTAATTTAACCTGGGTTTTGATATTAGTTTATGGATTGCGTTAGGGATAGCAGTGAAAATCCTTTTTAAAACATTGGTAAAAACAAATATTGGACAGAACTAATATTTGACAGATAGCCACGTCCTTTGTCCTCGTTATGACGTTTTAAAAAGATTGTAACGAATAGCCCGACCCTTGTGGTAACGCCCAAATACTATAATTTCTTTACATATTTAGTAATGATGACGATTTGCTGATTATCTACTTTACCTTCAATATATTCGGCGTTTTCATGGTCCAAACGAATGTTTCTAACGGCAGTACCTTGTTTGGCAACCATGCTGGACCCTTTTACCTTTAAATCTTTTACCAAAACTACTGAGTCGCCCGCTTGAAGAATAATCCCATTAACGTCGCGGTGTATTATTTTATTGGCTTCATCTTCATGCTCGCCCGTAGCTCTTGCCAGAGCCAAAGCTTTATCATCCAAATACATCATATCCAATAAATCTTTTGGCCAACCTTCGTTTCGTAACCTTTGCAGCATTCTCCAAGCCATAATTTGTACTGCCACATGTTCGCTCCACATACTATCGTTTAAACAACGCCAATGGTTGGCATCCATTTCTGTGTTTCCTTCAATTTGGTCCAAACAGGTTTTACAAACCAGTAGGCTATTATCTATATTTTCGTTTAACGAAGGAGGAATGGTGTATTGTGATGATCCTTTGGTTGCTGTACAAAGTTCGCAAGTGTTTTTGCTTCTTTCTTGTAGTGTTTGTAATACGCTCATGGTTTGTTTTTATACTGCAAAAATACATTTAAAATAAGTTTCCGCAAGCGTTGCTGCTTATTATAAAAGCAAAAAAGACACCATTTGGTGCCTTTTTTATACCCTTAAAAATGGGATTATTTAGATAGTTCTGCAACAAACTTGTAAACGGCATCGCCATGGACTCCCGTAAAGTATTTATCGAATTTTTTATCTCTTTCTTTACGGGCCGCTTCGTCTGGCCATGCTTTTTTGGCAAGTTCTGGAAGGCCGTCAAACATTTTTTCTAAATCGGCCATAGAATCCAAGAAAAAAGCCTCCATCATTTCTGTGCCGTCTTTGCCCCAAGCGTGTCTGTTTGGGTAATACCCTTTTACCAAGGGATTGGGCTTAACTAGCTTTTCAAAATTTTCGTTCATTAACCCTCTTATTTCATCAATATTTCCATCTTCCGGAAATGCCAAATGCGTAGTACGAACATAGCAAATTAAGTCTTTGTTGTTATTTTCTGGAATAGGCTTAACCAAAGGCATCGCTGTGTATATTTCATCGGAATGATAGCGCGAATAATACGCCTGTTGTTTCTTTAAGAATGCCTCTCTTGCGGTTTTGTCTGGCCATGCGGCTGTTTCCAGTTCACCATCTTTCTCTGCGGCTTTTTCTATATCTGCCCAAGATCCGTAAACTCGAACGTAAATAAGTTCTGTGTTATCGGGTGTCATTTGATGCAAGTAAAATGAAGATGCCATAACATGGTCGTTCTTTCTTGTTACTTTTTCTAAATACTCTTTCTCGATCGCTTTCCATGTGGCCATGTCAAAATCTTCCATATCCATATTCCAGTGCAAAGTGGTTACGGTAAGGTACTGTGGCCCTTCTGGTTTATCTTGTGCGAAGATAGTGGTACTGATACATAGCAATAGTGCCATTGCCATGGTTTTAAAAAATTGGTTGGTTGTTTTCATAATCTGTTAAAAAATTAAAGTTAATATAAATGGTTTATTAAATACTGCTTTAAGATTTTAGGGCGTACTCGATTATACTACTAATAAATGATGGGAGAGAATATGTAGGTTGGATAAATATACAAAAAAAGCACTGAAATACATTAACTTAAATTTATTATATGCATTAACGTGAGTTTGATATCTGTGCTCTTTGTTGCCGTACATACTTTTTTGTTGCATATTATTGGGCCGGCCACTTAACTACGTTCTTTACAAAAAAATAAGGAGAAAAAATACAGACTTTGTGAAAATGCCAGCCCACAACACCTTAAGCCATGGCCAGTTTTGTGCTTATATGGAAAAACCTCGCAAATTTTCTAGCGGAGTTTTGTGTTTTATTTGCTTTTTGCCAACATACGGAATGGCTCATATACAAAAGCGTTCTTCCTAGTTTTAGGTGTTTTTTTTAAGTACCTGACAAAAAATTAATCTAAAGAATTCCCCGACGCTCTGCCTCGAGGATAGTCGGCTTCAAGAAATTTTTTATTCAAGATCAAATAGTCCCTCAATGCGGCCTCCTCTTTTTTAAGAGAAAGTATATAAGATTTTTCTGTATTTCGGCAGGTGTAGGGGTGCCAGGATTAATTGAAATTCTGTAACTCTTTATATTTCAGTATTTTAAACACTTTTAATTTAGTGTGACTCACCGAATTGCACACTAAAGTCAAAAAGAACTATTTAAAGGCAAAATTTATTAGTCTTTAGATATCATAAAGATACAAATTTTATTATTTAAAATCTGTATGATATTCTATCCCTAAAAACTCCCAACGTTTTTTATATTCGTTTAAAGACTTTATAAAAACCTCGTAATTTTTATTAGTATGAGTTGTCCAACCTACTTCTGCATAGGCTGCAATTCTTGGGAATATTTGGTTATTCATTTGTTTAACTGAAGGAATCCATTCACTCCACATTTGACAACCTATACCTAATATTTTGTTGGTATATTTTTTATCAACACCTTCAGGAATTGGATCGAAAGAATATGCTTTAGAAAGCGGTAAATTATCATAATTATAATCCAAATAAGTCATAGAGTGTAGAGAATTCACAATGTCATAACCATTAGTAACAGCTTCATTAATAAGGTCTACGTTTCCTTTCCAAAAATGAACAATAGTTGATTCTGCTAGTTTTTGCTTTACCTCTATATCCGAGTCCTCTTGCCATTCGTGTACATTTACACCCAATATTTCATTCCACCCCATCATTCTATGATTATTGTTTTCTATGAAACTAGACATTTGATTGGTAAAAAATATTTGAAGATCAGCTGGAGAAGTTAAGCCTTCTTCCTTAATTTTATTTTGAATAATCTCTGAGTTTTTCCATACATCAAACATCACTTCATCACCACCAATATGAACAACTTTACCTGGAAAAAGTTCAAATACTTCTTCAAGAACATCTGTAAGAAATTCATAAACTTTAGGGTCTGCTATATTAAACGAATCATCTAACTTACCAAAAATTTGAGGTACCTTGTTTGATGTTCCTAATATTCCTAACCAAGGATAAGATGCAATGGCGGCCATCGCATGTCCTGGCATTTCTATTTCTGGAACTATTAAAATTTGTCTTTCTTCGGCATAACTTATAATCTCTTTTATCTCTTCTTGGGTATAAAATCCTTCATGAGGATATCCATAACGCTCTTCACTTTTTCTGCTTAACTGAGTATCGGCTCTATAACTCCCTACTTTCGTTAAATTTGGATATTTTTTTATCTCAATTCTCCAACCTTGATCATCAGTAAGATGCCAATGAAACACATTCATTTTTAGAAGCGCCATTTCGTCTAACAGATTTTTAACAACCTCAGTTCCCTTAAAATGTCGCGACTCATCTAACATAAATGATCGCCATACAAAACGTGGTTTATCAGTGATTTCTACTTCTGGAATAAAAACCTTTTTTTCTGAATCTTTCAAAAACTCAAAATCACTTGGTAATAATTGTCTTAGTGATTGAATTCCATAAAACAAACCAGTATTTGATGCCGCTTCGATTAAAATATATTTTTTATTAGATTTAAGATTGTATCCTTCCTTACCCAATATACTTTCCATAGCAGGATTTATTTTTAATATAATACCAGATCCTTTTTGCTTAATACTAGGTTTTTTATCAAAGGCTTTTTCTAAAATTGAAGCTAGGTAATTAGCTTGATTTATAGATAATTTATCTGCAACAATGCATGTTTTATTATTTAACATATAGAAGTCGTCTCCAATTTTCACTTCCATAGGACGTGGTATAATATTAACTTGCGCATTTCCTAAAGAAATATAAAAAAGAATAAAAATATTTAAGAATTTAAATGTGTTCATAATGTATTTATTAAGCTTTAATTTAACTATTGACTTGAGTAAAATGTAATTAATATATAAATTTGCTTTAGCAATTACAACTACTCTTATTTTTCAAATTTAAAACAAATCACACATTAATGCAAACGTTTGCATAATAATTGTTGTATTATAAAACAATTTATTAATTTTATTTGTTTTATTTGTATCATAATTGTTAAATGAAAAAACTTACGTTAAATAATTTTTATTTAGCATCAGCTAAAAACAATTAACTTTAAAAGCAAACGTTTGTTATATTTAAGATGAAGAACACCAGAATTACCCTAAAAGATTTAGCCAAAGATTTAAACCTATCTGCATCAACTATATCTAGGGCTTTAGGAAATCATCCTGCTATTAGTGCTTCTACAAAAAAAAAAGTGCAAAAAAAAGCGGAAGAATTAGGGTTTGTACCTAACTCGATAGCTTCAAGCTTTAGAAAGAAAAAAACACAAACTATTGGAGTAATCGTTCCAAGAATTGATATACATTTTCACTCGCTTGTTATAAGTGGTATTGAAGAGTTTGCATACAACAATGGCTATAATGTTACTATCTTTCAGTCAAAAGATTTACTTAAAAGAGAAAAGGAAATTGTAAAAATTCTTCAAAATAAAATGGTCGATGGTATTATAGTATGCTTAGGCATTGAGACCAAAAGCTGTGATCATTTTAAAAAAATAAATAAACTTGGTATTCCTCTTGTATTTTATGATAGAGTTCCTACCGATTTTGATGCTAACAAAATTGTTATTAATGATTTTGAATCTGCATATTTAGCAACAGAACATCTTATTAAAAATGGTTGTAAAAGAATTGGTCACATTTCTGGTAGCCAAACTACTAATATTTTTAAAGCTCGTTTAGAAGGTTATAAAGCTGCTCTAAAAAAACATAATTTGCCTATAGAGGCTTCACTAATACTATTTACTAATAATCTTAGCTATGAGGAAGGGGTACAATGTGCAGAAAAATATTTAGCAATTTCAGAAAAACCAGATGGTATATTTTGTGCAAATGATTATACTGCCGTTAGTGTTATTCAAGTTTTTAGAAAAGCTGAAATAAAAATTCCCGAAGAAGTAGCTATTGTTGGTTTTAGTAATTACCCTATTTCTAAAATTATAGAGCCTCATTTGACAACTATTAACGATCGCGCTTTTCAAATGGGTGAAGCGGCTACTAAATTATTAATTCGTCAAATTGAAGAAAAAGACGATTCTATTACATCTGAAACTATTACTTTGAAAACAGAATTGATTGTTCGCGAGTCTAGTACAAGAAATTAATCAGATTATTTTAATTTAAGTAACCTATCATAAAGCACATGAACCGCTTGCACTCTCAATTCATTTTGTTCCTTTAATTCTGAATCGTAAAGAAATCCTTTGTTAAGCGTTATAAATCTTTTATTTAATTCTTTAGCATTCAATAATATTGCATCCAATTCTTTTAGTAATATTGGTGCTTGAGAACTGGTGAAATTAGGGGAATTATAATTAGATTCTATTTCTTTAAAATTTAAATAATGAATTCTTAAATCTGCCATTAATTTAAATTGTTCTAATTCTGCTTTGTTATGTTTTGCCTCTAACTTTAATAATTCGTTTCTAACTATATTATATTTATCTTTTATTTCAGCTATACTTTCACTTTTTGTAGGCTTACCATTACTTATAAGTTCTGGCTCTGCAGATAAAAAGTCCCATAATTTTAAAGCATCCTTTTTATCAAAACCAAACCTTTTACTCGCATATTCTACTACAAAATCTTGAGGATTAATAGGTTCTTTCATATCTATGGCTTTAGCGTAGCTTGCCATTAAAATTCGAAAACCAGATAACGGATATGTGTTTCTTATTTGAACCATATCTATAACATCATAACCAACATCCCAAGTAAATCCATAAACGCCAGTAGTAGACCAAGAAGTTAAAATCATTCCTTCATATCCTGCCTCTCTTGCATAAGGAATGAATTCTACTTGATTTTTAAAATGAGTTGACCAATCTGTAACATACCAATTATCTGGATGAGATCTAATAGCTGGGGCTCCCCAAAAGGTAAAACCCATTTCTTGAAGTTTAGGAATATCCCCAAAATGGTTAATTTTCCAACCATAATTCCAATCTATAAAAATGGTTTCTTTTGGTAATTCTGCTGCAGCTTCAGGGTGTTTTAGTATAATATCAGCCCACATTACAGGTTTCTTGCCCAATTCTATAACTATCTCTGTAATCATTTTCATGTAATCTACAAATAGTTTGGATTTACCTTCTTCCTTTACCTTTAATTGACATTTTTCACAATGACCTAATAAATAAGTTTCATCGCCACCAATATGTATATAATCTGAATTATGTGTTTCTGCCAAATCAGAAAATAAATCTTTAAAAAGCGCTTTACTTTCTAACGCTTCCATGGGGCATAATTGAGAAATATCTTTTCTATCTTCCTTTAAATTACTATATCTTGGATTCCTTAAAATATATTCTACGTGCCCTAAACTTTGTTGTAACGGAATTACTTTAATTCCTAAATTTTCACAATAGGAAATAAATTCTTTTACTTCCTCCCGTGTATATGAATATTCGTTGGATATAACGGCATGCTTTTTATAAGGATATGTCCCCTCCCATTCCATGACTAATGTATTAATTCCCATACCTGAAAGCTCGTTAGCAAGCTCCTTCAGTGCTTGGGGCGTCATTACCTGTATTCTTAAATCTAAATGAAAACCTTTAACTTTAAAGTCTTCTGTTTTGGTTAATGTTTGAGCTCTTAAACTTAAAGATGCGGTAAACATTACACTCGCCAATAATAAAAATTTAAAAATATTTTTATGATTCATCATATCCTTATGTAGATTTATAACTTAAGTATGGAAATTTCATTTAGAACTCATTTTCGGTTAAAAACAAAAAGTCAAGATGAGTTCTTATTTATCTTAAATTCATGTACAAAGTACATGAACTTATTTAATTATACGTTTTGTAAAGATTTTATATCTTTAAATGCCTCTTTATCAAAATAATATTTGCAATCGGGATGTGTTGTAAGTATAGATGCAGGACATGACGTATTTACGGGTTCTGTAAGTGCATTTTTTACAGCTTCGCTCTTATTTGCTCCTAGCACAACACAAAATAAATGAGTTCCTTTTAAAAGTGTTGGTATTGTTAATGTTATAGCCCTTTGAGGCACTTTATCTATGGAATCAAAACATCCATCATTTACTTGTTGTAAACGGCACGCATCGTCTAATTGAACAACTTTAACTATTTCTGGATCATTAAAATCGGCTACATGTGGATCGTTAAATGCCAAATGACCATTCTCACCTATTCCCAAGCATACTATATCAATAGGAGCTTCTTCTAATAATTTAGTGTACTTTTTTATTTCATTTGAAACATCATTATTTAAGTTGAATGTATGCTTAACTAGATCTACTTTAGAGAAAAGTTTATCTTCTAAATAAGACGAAAATAATTCTGGGGCACTAGGTTTTAACCCAATATATTCATCCATATGAAACGCTACTATTTTATTCCAATTTATTGATTTTGATGTTGTTAAATAATTGAGCATAGAGTCCTGTGAAGGTGCTGCTGCAAAAATGATTCGTATTTGTTTTTTTGTTTTCTGTAATTTAATAATACAATCTTCTATTGCTTTTCCTGCAGCTATACCCGCTGTAGCTTTGTTAGAAAGAACGTTTATATTCTTGTTAAAATCTAGCATTATTTATCAAAAAATTATTATTAAAACAAACCATAGTCCGTTTTGTTATAGGTTAAAAAAAAAATTGGGAATTACGTTTATAATATTTCAACATGATCAATAATCATTTCTGCTGGCAGATTGTTTGAAGGAGCGTTACCTCTAAATAGCCATAAATTTAATTTTAATCGTTCATCATTTTCTGGAGGAATATGGCTTCCTGTGTAAGTCCATGTCTTAATAATATCTTCTGCTTTTGGCTCTAATGTATGCCCATGATAGCTAGCAAATTCAATACTATTAGATTGCCAATTAAAAAAATGAGTTGACAAATCACTTTTTAAATTCAAATCGTAACGCGTTTTGTTGCCAACTTTATCTGAAGGTTGTATTGCAAACTGAGAACTTTGATTACCAGAGATTGACCATTTAGAAAATTCTATATCAATCTCTTCTGTATCATTTTTATAGGTGAAAAGACCTCCAACAACATTCTCATCCAATTGATCCACTCTACTAGCTACGTAAAAAACATATTTTTTATAACCTTGAGTACGACGTAATGTGACTCCTGAGCAATACCAGTTACCTGCTTTTTGTGTGATTTTTAAATGCAATCTACCTTGGTTATCTACCCAAACATTGTCTTCAGAATCTGAAAATAAATTTGGGCCAGGTCCTTGTTTTGCTTCTTCTGAAGTACGTACTACCCATTCATAACCAGAGAAATTAATAATCCTGGTTGTAGATGGTATGATGTCAATACCATCATTCTGTGCATCACTACAACAGGTTAAGCCAATTACCAAAAGTAAGCTCAATAAAAGATTTAAAGCGGATTTTATTAAAATTGACATTCTTACTGGATTATAATTAGATATATTATTGAATAGTTACGGGTATATTAAAACTATTTAGGGTGGCTCCAGATCTGTCTGCTCCAGAAACTACGATACTATCTTGTGATCCTGAACCATTGCTTATGTACACTAAATTCATAAAATCAACATCTTCTTGTGTAAATGTATCACCTACTTTTAAAATATTGGCACCTCTTATTAGCCATCCATTTTTAGGAGCTTCAACTATCTTGAATCTCATATCGCCTACAGGCGCACCTGTAACTTGTAGCACGGTATTATTGAATACAAAAGTTTCTCCTGAGGCTACTGTAAAGCCAGAATTTCTCTCAAGAATCAATTGTACGTTACCAGATGAAAGCCTTGCAATTAACATAGGAGCAAAGAACCCTCTTGTGTTTTCTTTAGAATGGAAATCGTCTGTTTCATCTCTACCAGCCTCTTGATCTATCATTAAAGAAATACGTCCTTTATTATTCAAACCTTTATAATAATCGAGCATGTCAAATTCAAATGTACTTACCTTAGATGATATGATTGTTGAAACAGGTGGTGTTGTTGGAGCTGTAGCATTATTAAATGTAAGCCCTTGTTCTGTCCATAAAGTATCAGCGACGTTGTGTACATATATTTCAATGGCTTTTGCAGCTGTGAAACTTACAGCAAGTTCAAGTTTAAAATCTACAACAACACCTTCTTTTTTAAAATCTTTCAGGTCATACATTAAATAAGTCTTTCTGTCATACGCTCCTCTACCAGTTACATTTTTTACTCTCAAAGTTGTTGTAGTTCCAAAGTTTCTAGCTGCGGAACTACCGCCATTTATATAAGTATCTGCAATTGGAAATATGGTATCTCTAACCACTTCAGGATCTGGACCAGCAGTAGCGGTAGATTTCGCAGAAAAGAATACAATGGCTGAAACTACATGTATAACACCTGTTGTCGACTTTAAATTTGAAGTTACAATTTCCCATTGTCTATTCGTTCCTTCGTTAATTAATCCTGTGTAGTTACTGCTACGAGACAAAAACATGGTTTGTCCGTTAGAACTTTGGTAGGGTATAGGGTTATTTCTTACTGAAATGTTTGGATCATCGAACGATACATAAGCATTCACAATAAGATATTTAATCACATTACGTAATATTGGCAAAGGAATTTCAGATAAATCTTGATAAGAATTGCTTCGTAAGTAATCCTTAAAAGCATTGTTAGTAGGTGCTATAAACGTTTTGCCTACACTTTTATCGTATAAATCTTGGGTGTTTGTAAGTTTTATGGCTTCTTCCAGTAAAACAAGTGAATCACTTTTTTGTATATACTCCCAAGCGGTAATGCCTAAAGGGTTACCAGAGTTCGATTTTTCGTAACTAAACTTATCTTGAATTTCACAGCTAATAAATAAACCAAAAGCCACAACTAAGAAAAAACCAAAAAAGGCACATGATGTAATTTTTTTATTTTTCATTTTATTAAATTTAAATTTGTTAAAATATTATCTGTAAAACTCATTCTGAATGAGGTTAGGATTCGTATTTAAGGCATCTTCACTTATAGGCCATACTAAATTGCCTTCAGCGCTTAAACCATTTATAGGATTCATGACACTTATAGCTCTACCTGTTCTTACCAAATCGAACCAACGGTGTCCTTCAAAGGAGAGTTCAATAAGTCTTTCATGTAATATCGCAGATTCTAAATCGCCATATAAAGTAATAGCTTGTAATTCTGTTAGTTCTGGAATATTTGCTCTTTTTCTAATTAAATTAAGTAGTTTTATGGCTTCATCTGGATTGTTCAATTTATTATGAGCTTCTGCTTTTAAAAGCATGATATCTGCTAAACGAAATAATACAATATTATTGGATGAAGGGTCTGAACTTTCATCGTTAAAACCGCGTCCAAAGAATTTCCATATTTTTCTTGGATTCGCATTGGTTACGTCGTAAATTAAGTCTTTTCTAAGGTCGCCATCTTCAAAAGAATTTCTGAAAGATACGCTTGGAAAGTAATTACTGTCGGACCCAAGGGCATAAAGTCCTCTTAATGCATTTGTTTGAATTTCATTATATCCAACTTCAAAGATGCTTTCATTAGTGTATCCAGAATTAAATATTGTAGACCAATTAGTAATGGGGACTAAAGAATATAATGGGTTATCAACAACCTTTTCGGCAGCTTCAACTGCTTCTGCATATTGTTTTTTCCACATGTAAACATGCGTTAAGAGTGCATTGGCAGCACCTTTGGTAAATAGAATTCTAGTGTTATTACCAGTGTAGTCATTTCTGCAATTATCGGCTGCAAAAATTAAATCATCAACTATCTGATCTAATACAAGTTCTTTACCTGTTTTTTGGATAAAAAAATCTTGATTAATGCTTTCGTATGGTTCAGTAATTAATGGCACATCTCCCCAAATTCTTACGGCGTAAAAATAAGATAATGCCCTTAATGCTCTAGCTTGTGCAATAAGCTGAAGGCTAAATTCGCTCTCGGTTTGAAATACTTCTGGAATATACTTGATAGCGTAGTTCGCTCTACTTATGGTTTGATATAAATTGTTCCAACTTGCAGAAGAAATATTTTGGGTAAGCGTGTTTTGTTGGAGTACTAATGGGTCTCCGGATGCATTAGTTGCTACGGCATCTGCACGTCCTTCTCCCCAATAAGCAAAATTTACACGAAAGGTAGATTGTACAGCATCATAAATACCGTAAACCCCTGCTTGAGCATCGCTGGATGTTTTATAAAATCCTGACCCAGAGAAACTACTTACGGGATCTTTATCTAATATATCATCTGCACAAGAAAAGGTAAAGAATACCACAATTCCTATTATGATTTTTGTATAGTTATTTATATGTTTCATAGTTATTTATTTAAAATCCAATATTTAAACCTAACATTATAGTTCTATTTTGAGGGTATGAACCTTCGTCAATACCTTCTCGTAATCCACTATAAGAATTTACATCAGGGTCAAAACCTGTATATCGTGTCCATGTAATTAAATTTATTGCAGAAGTATATATTTCTAACTTTCTTAAGCCCCATTTTTTTAACATTTGATCTGGGAAATTGTAGTTAAGATTTATCGTTTTCAGCTTTATATATGAACCATCTTCAACCCATCGGCTTTGAACTCTGCTGTCTGACTCTAAAGGATCATCAAAAACTGGTTTTGGATAATTAGTAACATCTCCTTGCTCTCTCCATCTGTTAAGTGCATCTGTTGAGAGGTTGTTATATCTTACTACTGAATTTCTTTGGTGGTTTATTTCACTGTAAATATCATTACCATAAGAAAATTGAAAAAACACACTTAAGCTAAGCCCTTTATATGAGAAACTATTATTGATACCTCCAAAGAAATCCGGTGTAGCATCGCCTATAACTTGTCTATCACTTCCATCTATAATATTGTCTCCATTAACATCGTCCCAAATGGGGTCTCCACCCTTAAATTGAGCACCCAATGCACCATAGGTGACTCCATTTACATTATCCTCATCGCGGGCATAAACACCATTAAACTTCCAGCCATATAACGTACCTATTGGCGAGCCTTCTCTTAATATATGATACCTCCCATTTTGAATAAAACCATTGGTTAATAAATTATCTGGAAGCTCTACAATTTGATTACGGTTTGTACTAATATTGAAATTAGTACTCCATTTAAAATCATTTACTAAATTTCGTGAATTCATCGATAATTCTGCACCTCTGTTCTCTATTTTACCAATATTTTGAGTTACAGATGAAAATCCAGTGGTTCTAGGTATTGGCACATTGTAAAGTAAATCGTCGGTTACCTTTAAATATACATCTGTACTAACTATTATTCTGTTTTTCAAAAAAGAGAGATCTAAACCAGCGTTATACTGTGTGGTTGTTTCCCATTTAAGTCCAGAGTTTGGCATAACAGATGGTGCTGCACCAGAAAAATCTAAATAATTTGCTCCTACAGCAAATTCTCCTTGAGATGTATAATTTCCAATGGCCTCATTTCCGGTTTGTCCAACACTTAAGCGCATTTTAGCATCATTTATAAGCTCTACATTTTTAAAAAATTCTTCATCAGAAAATCTCCAACCAAGAGATGCCGATGGAAAATAACCAAATCTAGTATCTCGACCAAATCTTGAAGAACCATCTGCTCTTATATTTACTTCAAATAAATATTTTTCTTTGTAATCATATGATAATCTCCCAAAATAAGATAGCAAAGAGTGTTCGGTAGTTACGTTTATATCAATGCCATTTACGTCCTGACCTTCAATGATACTGGCAGCGTTTAATGTTCTAATATTATCACTTGCAAAAAATGAGCCGTCTAGACCAGTTCTTTCATTTTGCCATTCTTGAAAACTAAAACCTGCTAAAGCTCCAAAATTATGGTTAGATTTAAAGGTTTTATTATAAGTCAGAAATGTTTCATTTCCCCATGTTAAATTATTTATAGATCTAACACCACCTGTATTTAAACCTGGACGAAAATCTAAAGTTGAAGGAATAAAATTATCCTCTTTCATATTTATAAAGTCTAAATTAAGATTACTTCTAAATTTAAGTCCTTTTAAAATATTATACTCAATATATTGGTTACCTATAATACGGTTGCTTTTATTAAGATTTGTTGCTAATTCAGCTAACCCAACTGGATTTCTTCTACCAAAAACATAGCCGTTGTATGATCCATCTGGTAAAAACATCGCAAAAATTGGCGGACGGATTAATAACTCTCTAATAATACTTAAATTATTTGTTCCACCAGCATTTATTCTTCTGTTAACCGAATTTGTATAAGATAAACTTTGGCCAAAGGTCACCTTATCAGAGACTTTCATATCAATATTTAACCTAGAAGTAACCCGTTTGTAATTTGAGTTTAAAATAACACCGTCCTGATTTAGAAATGATGTACTCCAGGCATACTTAACATTATCTGTACCTCCTCGTAGAGAAAGATCTACTTTGTATTGTGTTGCTGCTCTTAATAATTCATTTTGCCAATCTACATCTCCATTATTTCTTGGATTTAAAGAATCTAAAACAATGGCATTTGGTGTCACAGGATTATCCATGTTTCTATAAGCATCAATTATTGCTTGTCTATATTGACTTGCATTTAGCACACTAAGTGTTCTAGGTATTTCACTAATACCAGTAAAAAGATTTACATCCAACTGAGCTTTACCCAAAGAACCTCTTTTGGTTGTAATCAAAATAACGCCATTAGCGGCACGAGATCCGTAAATAGCGGTAGAAGCAGCATCTTTAAGTATTTCTATGGATTCAATATCATTAGGATTGATATCTGATAACGGGTTCAACCCAAAATTTTCAGTACCATTTAATGTAGAGAGCGAACTGGATTCTATTGGGATACCATCTACAACATAAAGAGGCGTATTGCCAGAATTCAGAGACGAATTACCCCTTACTTTTATTGACATACCTCCGCCAGGGGAGCCTGAATTTGAAACGACTTGAACACCAGCAGCTCTACCTTGAATGGCAGAAATGGGATCTTGTAAATTGGATTCGCTAATTTCCTTACTGCTAACTGAAACTATGGAGCCCGTTAAATTTCGTTTCTTTTTTACACCGTAGCCAATAATAATCATTTCATCGAGTTCATCTGTAGATGATTGCATAGTAACATTTATTACATTTTTTGCACCTACATTAACTTCTTTGTCTGTGTAGCCTAAGTAAGAAAATATCAAAACAGCTTCTGGCGATACGTTTTGTAAGGTGTAACTTCCATCAATACCGGATGATGCACCTTTAATAGTTCCTTTTACAATTATATTTACTCCAAATAAAGCTTCGCCAGAAACTTCATCAGTAATTTCACCTGAAACAGTTAGGTTTTGTGAAAACCCATTTGTTGCAAAAAAATAAATTATAAATAAGAAAATTGATTTACTTAGGAATTTGCATTTTATTTCATCTAAAAAGCGTTTGTAAATAAGTTTTTTCATAAATTGATATGTGTTAGTTTTTTCAAAAATATACAAAATTTATAATTTATGCAAACGTTTGCATGCTTTTTTAAAATTATAAGAAATAGTGATTTTTATTATAATATATTAGTACATATTGATATAATTACTATCCAAAAACTATAAAATATTAGAATGTGAGGTGCAAACGTTTGTATTTTTTTAATTATTTATTGACAATTTCATGTAGTATAATCAAGTAAAGCTTCCAATTTCAATAAGGCGGTGGTTTAAAGACTTTTAGAATTTACAATAAAAATTTTATTTATTTACTATTTCTAAACACAGCTTATATGTTGTAGTAGGCTTAAAAATGAGTAGACATTATACCAAAATTACTTCTGACGTGAAAAGAAATTAATTAATTATAATTTTTAAGCGCTTAATAATGTTATCTTTTTTAAGCTCAATAATATAAAGACCTGATATTACATGAATAGGTAAATAATCATTTAGAAAGTTTTTAGCAGTGAAAACGATTCTTCCATTAATATCAATTATTTTTATGGTATCCAGTTCAATTATTTGATTGAATTTAAGCGTATTATTTGTTACTGGATTTATAATTTTAAGATTTTTAATTTCAAATTCATCTTTACTTAATGTGATGCAATTATTTGAAATACTGTTTTCATTTTCAATAATACCTTTAGGTGTTAAATCTTTTCCAGAAAAGCCAATATAATTACTGGGATATTTTTCAGCTCTAAATATGGCATTAAAATTTTGAGAAACAGATTCAAATTGATTAAATATAACAGTGCCCGTTGGGTTTCTATAAGTCCAAACCAGATCTCCAGTTTTAGTTATTTCTGAAACTCGACCAGAAGAAGTCTCACAAATTATAAAGTTACCATTGGGAAGGCCATGAGTTCCTGATCTTCTAGCTTCATACATTACTTTACCCATTATAGAACCACTCCAAGACCAATTAAAATCTATTGGGTTAAATGTATTGTTCGTTTTTGTGTAAGTATTATTATTTATATCGGGTGTAATTAAGTGGATGGAGCTGTATGGCCTAATAGTGCCTTCGCCATTGTTAAAAACAGATATTTTGCCTTCATCTAAATAACCAGATTCTACCCATTTTACATCGTGTTGTAAAAATAGTTTTTGGTTTTCAGTACCACCTTGTTTATAAGCGTGCGGGTTACCCCATCGCCATAAAATAGCGCCTCCAAGATTGGAATTACCGCCTGTGTTCCCAGCGGCTTCAAGAGTTGTTGTGCTGTGATCTATAATATAAATTTCATTTAAATCTCTTGCAGAAATAATAATTTGATCCAGATTTGCATTGTAGTCAATCGCATTTACATGAGTAAAACCAATATCAAGAGTTTCAACATTGGGATCTGTATAATTTATATCAATTCGTTCTGGATGATTTTCAATAATGCCAAAATTTGGTTTTGTAGTATCGTAATTTTGAATGAGATGATCAAAAAATTTCCATTCCCAAACAATTTCAGCAGCATTCGTACCCATGGGTTTTATTTCAACTATTTTATCAAGGTCGATAGTTTGATCTACTTTTAAAGGATCTTTGCCCTGCGCAATAATTTCTGCTTTTGTATACGTATCTCTTACAACACATAAAATATTTCCATTGGGTAGTGGCTCAATATCGAGACTTTGATTTAAACCGTTGGCAGTCATATCATAACTCCATAATAAGGTATTGTCCCAATCTCTAATTTCCAAATTAGTATCACCTGCTCGCAGCAATGTGCCATTTTGTAACAGATAGCAAGTCGCATTTGGTAATTCTGTAAAAGTCCATTCATTAATTTTTTCGCCACAGTTATTAATTAAATATGCCTGCGTATTTGATAAAGGTGTAAACAAAGTATAACCATCGCTTACGTTGTTATTAGTAAAAAGCAAACCAACGGTTGGGGTTTGCGACCTAACCACAGAAACAGTTAAAATGAAGACGAATGTTATTTTTTTTATCATAATATTTTTTATCGTTAGGGGAGTTCAAGTAATAAGTGCAATATAAAATTCAAAAATAAAGAATAAAAAATAAAAATGCAAACGTTTTCAGACTGATTGATTTACCTATTCTAAAGCTGAAACTTTTTATGTATTGTTTTAATATTTCCACCTAACAAAAGCTTCCATGGCAGCATAGTGTGACAAACCTAGTTCATCATACAATTCGGCGGTTTCCTTATTTCTATCTTCAGCCCGTTGCCAAAATTCCCTACTATCTGTGCCTTGAAATACAACACCATCTTTTTGTGATTGGTGCTTGAAAATACCTTTACGCTTTTCCAAAACTTGGTCTGGTCCCATAGGAACCGCCATTTCTATTTCATCCATGCCCCATTCTTGCCATGCACCTCTATATAGCCAAACCCAACAGTCTTTCATGAATTTTTTAGGTTTTAGTTCCTTTACTGCTGCAAAAACAGCATCCAAACAGACTTTGTGGGTACCGTGTGGGTCTGCCAGGTCACCTGCCGCATATATTTGGTGGGGTTTTATTTTTTCTATTAAATCTGCCGTGATTTTTACATCCGCTATACCAATAGGATTCTTTTTTATGGCACCCGTTTCATAAAACGGCAGTTCCATAAAATGAATCTGTTCGTCAGGAATTCCAATAAAATGGCATGTAGCCCGTGCTTCCCCTTTTCTAATCAATCCCTTAATATATCTTACTTCTTGAGTATCTATTTCACTCGATTTTTTGTTTTTTAGAAAGGTTGCTGCTTTTTTATAAATGGCTTCGGCCTCTGTGTTTTCTATCCCAAATTTTTCGTTGTAATCACATACAAAACTTGCAAAACGAAGTGCTTCATCATCTGCTACTGCTATATTCCCAGAGGTTTGATAACCGATATGGACTTCATGTCCTTGCTCATGTAGCCTTTTAAAAGTTCCTCCCATACTGATGATGTCATCATCTGGATGCGGGCTAAAAATAATAACTCGCTTTTTTGATGGTTCTGCACGTTCTGGTCGTTTACTGTCATCTGCATTTGGTTTTCCTCCAGGCCATCCTGTAATGGTATTTTGTAGTTTATTAAATATTTTAATATTAATATCGTACGCTGGTCCTGAATCCGCCAACAGATCGCTCATACCGTTTTCAATGTAATCGGCATCCGTCAACATTAAAATGGGTTTCTTTAAATGAAGGGCTAAACTCAATACAGCTTTTCTAATAAGCTTATCTGTCCACACAATTTTTTCAACCAACCAAGGCGAATCTATTCTTGTCAGTTTTGAGGCAGCAGCTTTGTCCAGAATAAAAGTAGCGTTATGATGTTCCTGTAAATAAGATGCTGGTACACGATTGGTTACTTCGCCTTCTGCTGAAGCTTTAATAATATTGGCCTTTCTTTCTCCCCAGGCCATAAGAATGACTCTTTTGGCCTCCATTATTTTTTTAACACCTAGTGTTATTGCCGTTCTAGGTGTGTTTTCCAAACCAGAAAAATCACCACTTGCGGCCACTCTTGTAATGTGGTCCAATGCTACCAACCGTGTTTTTGAGTTTTGAAGCGAACCGGATTCATTGAACCCGATATGCCCATTGCCTCCAATACCTAAAACCTGTAAATCGATACCTCCCAATGCTTCAATTTTTGCTTCGTAAGCGTCACAATAACTAGCTATATCTTCTTTGGACAATAATCCGTCTGGAACGTGATAGTTTTCAGGTAATATATCTACATGATTGAACAGCTGTTCTTTCATAAAACGAACATAACTATTTACGGAATCTGGTTCCATAGGATAGTATTCATCTAGATTGAAGGATATCACATTTTTGAAACTTAACCCTTCTTCTTTATGTAAACGCACCAACTCTGCATATAATCCTTTTGGCGAAGATCCTGTTGCCAAACCTAATATACAAGGTTGCTTTTGGGTTTGTTTTACACTTATTAAAGCTGCAATTTCTTTAGCTACTGCCTTGGAAGCCTGGGTTGAATTTTCATAAACTAAAGTGCCTATATTTTCAAATCGTTTTTCGAAACCTGTGGCTTTATCTATATTACTTTTTAACATGCTTTATTATTTATAATTACTACTGCTTTAATTAGTTTATTTAATGTTTAGTCCAGCTTTTGAATTTATGTCCCCAAACAGCAAAAAAGAGAATGATGGCATAACATGGAATAAGAATCCAATAACTTCTTGTTGATGCCGTTGCCATGGCATCAACTTGTTGCACCCCTTCTGTAATTAATTCATGTTTATTGGCGTCAACAATTCTTCCGTATAACGGTGGTATGATAGCCCCACCAGAGATTGCCATAATTAATAATGCTGATGCTGTTTTTGTGAATTTACCCAAACCTTCTAAAGTCAGTGGCCAAATAGCAGGCCATACCAAAGCATTGGCAATTCCAAGCGCTGCCACAAACATCACAGAGGTAAAACCAGTTGTGTTTAAAATACAGAGACTGAAAACAATCCCTAAAAGTGCACTGATTGTCAACGCCATTTTTTGCTTCATATACTTTGGGATTAAAAACACCCCTAAAGCATACGTGGCAACCATTGCCAAAAGTGTATAGGTGGTAAAAAACTTGGCTTCCTCGCCCGTAAACCCTAAAGAAATTCCATATGCAATAATGGTATCTCCAGCAATTACCTCAGCGCCCACATATACAAAAAGCGTTAAAACACCTAACCATAAATGTGGAAACTGGAAAACACTTGTTTTTGTAATTGTACCGACTTTTATATCTTCTTCTTCCATTGTTTCAACATGTGGCAATGGCGCTTTTCTAATTAAAATACCCAATAAAAACAATACTATAGCCATCACTAAATATGGTACAAATACACTGTCTGCCATCGTATCAAGAAGTACCGCTTTTTCCTCTATCCCTGCATTGATTACTTTTTCCTTTACCTCGTCTATTCCCGATAATAATATGGCTGCAAATATCAAAGACCCCAGAGCTCCTGCCGTTTTATTGGCAATGCCCATAATGGCGATACGCTTTGCCCCACTTTCAATAGGGCCTAAAATGGTAATATATGGATTTGCAGCTGTTTGTAAAATAGTCATGCCGATACCCTGAATGAAAATTCCAGATAAAAATACCCAATACGTTCTTGCCTCAGCCGCTGGGATAAATACCAAAGCACCAACCGACATGACAATAAGCCCTAATGACATCCCTTTTCGGTAACCGATCTTATTTAAGATATAAGAAGCTGGCAACGCCATTACCACAAACGAAATATATGAGGCAGAAGCAACCAGGTAAGATTGGGCGTCTGTTAGCTCATTGATGGTTTTCATGAATGGAATCAGCGCGCCGTTAATCCAAGTGACAAACCCGAATATGAAAAATAAACTGGCTATAATTATTATAGGGACTAGATTGTTCTTGCTGGTAGATGCGGTTGTCATATCGTATTATGTGATTTTTTGTTAGTCGTATATATCTGTTTCCCAGATTTGAAAGCTCTTAAAATATATATGGAATTTTTTTTTAATTTAAACAAAACAAAATCATCATGATTACTTGATAAGTTTACCAATTCCTGGGGTTTTATGGAGGCCAAAGACCAAACTTCAATTAAACTCAACATATTACTTGAATAAAGTTTGTTAACACAATCCAGCAAAGAAACAGCCGATCCTGCTAACACATTCTCATTGTTATAGGTAGAAAGCCTTCCTCCTTTTTCTAATTTTACTTTTCCACCAATGTGAGATTGGTAAACACCTGCTTCCATTCCAGCAAACATGGTAGAATCACTAACTAGAATAAGATTCTTTTTTTTAACCTCAAGTACTATTTTTAAAAAATTATCAGGTAAATGAAAGCCATCAGCTATAATACTTGGCGTTAAATCGTTATTAGCTAATTGATCAAAAATAATATTTGAATTTCTATGAAGCGATAAAGGTGCACCATTTCCTAAGTGTGTGGACATTTTAGCACCTGCGTTAACTGCAGCATTTATTTGCTCGCTACTTGCCACAGTATGCCCAATTGAAACAATAATATCATTGGCAGCACACTTAGCAATAAAATCTATAGAATTATCCCACTCTGGACTTATTGTAATGATTTTGATTCTATTTCCTGATGCTTCTTGAAATATTTTGAACAATTGCCAGTCGGGTGCTTTAATGTAATCTTTAGAATGTGCACCCGAAGCTTCATTTACTGGTGAAATAAACGGGCCTTCCAAATGAATACCACTTACATAAGAATCAATTAAAGGATTTTGTAAACACAGTTCATTTATATTTTTCAGAAGATTTATAATATTGTCGTCTGAATTTGTAATAACCGTTGGAAAAAAGGACAACACCCCTTCTTTTGATAAATTATTGATAACCTTAAGGAAATCGTTTTCAATGATGGGAAACGTATTAAAATCGACTCCAGAAAAACCATTTATCTGAAGATCTAATAAACCAGGGCCGACAAAAACTGTTTCATTATCTTTAATGCCCATCTCTTTTCTTGAGACTACTAAATCATCATCAATTACTATTTGAATTAATTCGTTTGAAATACAGTCCACACAATTAATTATTTCTTTCATTCTACTCTATTTCAATATTATAAAATTAATGGTCAGATTTTTTATCAATAGCCTCTAGCAACTCTAAAACCTCTGGAGACACATTTTTTTTTCGATTTATAAAACCAAAAAAGATGTATAAAAAAACAGAAACGATTAAAGGCAAACTTATCTCCAGTGCAAAAGGCAGACTGAAAGAGAAAATTTTAATTAAAGCAAAACTTATCAAACCTCCAAAAATAGAAACCAATGCCGCAGTTGAACCACTTCTTTTAAATAAAGGAAGCATTCCTAATAACATAGGCACCGCAATAGGTCCTACCAAGGCTGCAAACCACGCCACAATGAGACCTAAAATACCACCAAAAGATTCATATTGGGTTGCTATAACTATCGTAAAAAAAATGAAAATAAAAGTAACTTTACGTGCTACTATTAATGGATTTATTGAGTTAGAAACATTAAATCTTTTAAAGTGAAGTGGTAATATATCTCTGGTTATTACTGCTGAAATGGTATTAGCATCACTAGATGTCATAGACATAGTGGTTGCAAACATGGAAGCCAATACTAATCCTATCATCCCTTTAGGCAAGAGGGTGATTGTTAAAAGTCCGTAAGACTCTGTGGGGTCTTCCAAATTGGGCAATAAAATAGGTGCTGCCCACATTGGGAAAAATAATATTAATGGCCAGACTAAGTATAAAACACCCGATAATATGGCGGCCCTTTTTGTATTTAACTCATTAGGCGAAGAAATATACTTTGTTGCTAAATTCCAAGTACCTCCATTATAACTCAACATATTTATAAATAAGAAAGCTAAGGCAAAACCAACTGTATAAGGATCTGTAAAAGGTTCACTATTTTTAGCAGGTAATTGATCCCAAATGGTAAAAACAGAATCTAAACCACCCAATTTGGACGTAGCGGCAAAAAACATAGCAGTACCTGCCCCTATTTGGACAATAAACTGTATAAAATCACTTACTGTTACCGCCCACAATCCTCCTATTGTTATGTAAACAATGGAAATACCTCCAGAAAAAAGCACGCCATAAAGTATAGGAATTCCAGTAAACACTTTTAATAAAATAGCAATGGCTGCCCATTTAGCAGCTACATCAAATAGTTTTAGAATAACACCACTCCAAGCTATAACTTGTTGTGTTTTTATACCATATCGTATGGAAAGGTATTCTAAAGGCGATTGAATCCCTATTTTTTTTCGCAATCGCACCCATCGTACTGGAAATATATTAATGGTCACTAAAATTGAAATACCAACCGTCATCGCCCACCAAACATATATAGAAAACCCATGTGTATAAGCTAATCCGGCATAAGCAACAAATACAGCACCACTGTAACCCGACACATGATGGGAAATACCAGACAACCACCATGGCAAATTACCTCCAGCAGTAAAATAATCATCAGAGTCTTTATTTTTATAATGTGCCCAAACCCCAATAACTAACATAAGTAAAAAAAATATAATAATTACAATCCAATCTAATAGTTGCAGTGTCATGTTGTTCTCTATTTAAGTTGCTAAATTACGGTAACGTACCTCAAAAATATAAAAAAAAAGATACTAACCTAATTTAATTTTAAAAAAAACAGCTAATAATATTTATAATTCTTCTTGGTTATTATATCTAAAGGCATGATAATTTCTTTTTCAACCTCCTTTTTAAGCACGAGGTGCTCAAATAGCTTAAAAATAGCTTGATACCCTTGTTCTTCAGGGCGTTGACAAATTAAAAAATCTATAATGTCTTTTTCAAGATATTCTATATCATCATTAAAAAAATCATATCCAATAAGGTATATTTTATCAGCCTCTCTTTTATCAAAATACTTTGCGATATAAGCGACTTTGGAATTGGGTATAAAAACACCCTTAATCTTCGGGTTATTTTTTAAAGTTCGAGTTAAAATACTTTCGAAACCATTTTTACTAAAATCGGTTACAACTAAAGACTTAGTAACGATGGCATTATTTTTATCCTTCAAGTAAGCATTCATTCCCTTTTCTTTCAACCCTATGATATCTTCTGTATCCATAGTGTCTTTTAAATGTAGAATTAGAATTTCACCTGAATTAAAACAATAATTAAATAATTGAGCAGCCAGTTCTCCGCTTTCAAATAGTGGTTGCTGGATACTACACAATGAATCTATTTTCCGTACGTTTGAATCTATAAAAACATAGGGACGATTCTTATCTTTACAATCCTCCAATAAAATTTCTGTCTCATCAGCAAATTTAGAAGTCAAAACCAACCCGTGAATATCGCTATTGATCAATTCAAGTATCTTCTTTCTAATTTCTTTGTTATTATCTTGTTTAAAGGTGTAAGTTTTAATTTTGATACGATATTGTGCTAATTCCCTTTGGGCTTTTATAATGCCTTTCATAGGAAACTCCCAATACCCAGATCCTTCTGAAATGCTAGGTAACAAAACACCTAAAACAATTTTTTTGCTTTTTGAAAGGCTACTAGCCATTATATTAGGCTGATAACCCATTTTTTCTATCACTTTTAGGACTTTATCTTTTGTTTTTTTACTTACCCCTGATCGATTATGAATTACACGATCTACCGTTGCCAAGGCAACATTTGCTGCTTTAGCGACATCTTTAATTCCAATTATTCGTTCATCATTATCCATACTGAATTCATTTTATCTGTTAAAACAAACAGACTAGACACATCTTAAAAACTTGTATTATGTTAGACCACAAATAAATCACACAGATGTTTCATTAAATTAATTTAAAGCTTTAAATTGATTGTAAAATTTACTTTTAACCCGAAAATTAATCATTATATAATTAATTATCTCTATGAGATTAATTTAAAACATTAAATTTAATTATATTTACGGTAACGAAACTCAATTCTAACAATAAAAAACATAAAAGCCCCAAATTTAAGTATTAATAAGAATAAAAATATTTTGTGAAAAAAATAACAATCCCGAATACAACTAAATCTTCAACCAAAGAAAAAGGCTTTAAAAAGGTTTTTAAATTGTTCAATTATAACAATTTAGATCAATATCCATGGGGAAAAACTGATGGATACCAAAAAATACGTTTTAAAATTGCTCACGATAATAATAATATTTATTTACATTATAATATTATTGAACCCGAAATAATTGCGAGATATTCAAAACACAACGATCCCGTTTGTAAAGACAGTTGCGTAGAATTTTTCATAGCTTTTGAAGAAGACACGAACTATTATAATTTTGAATTCAATTGCATAGGAACATGTTGCCTTAAATGGGGACCCGATAGACATAATAGACAATCTATAGACAGTCAAATAATAAATTTAATTAAAGTTAAAACTAAAATAAAACGAGTACACAAAAAAGAGTTAACGACATTTAATTGGAAAATATTTATAAAAATTCCGTTAAAGACTTTTTATTACAGTAATATAAAATCTCTTGAAAACATTAAAGCAAGGGCAAATTTTTACAAATGTGGTGACGACCTATCTAAACCTCATTATATCACTTGGAACAATATAAAATCTGAAAATCCCGACTTTCATTTAAAATCCTACTTTGGATATGCTAAATTTAATTAATATAACTTAACTTCTATTGAAAGAAAGCTATATGTAAATAACATTGCGAATCTAAGGGAATAGCAAGAGGGCAACGCGCTGTCGCGGCGTTGCGTTATTTAATATATTTAAAACAACTGTATTTCAGTTAGTTAAAATATCATGAAACATGTTTGTTACATTCTGTAAACACCATATTATGTTAATGCCCTTGAAAACGCCTATAAACACTAGAATCTATTAACATAATCAAACACGAAATGACCCCATCTTTGATACGAACTTGAAGACATGAGGTTGGTCAAAAAAGCTTTTTGGATCTAATCACTAGTCTCTTAAATTACTATTGTGGTATACAACATCATAAAATATAAAATTAGAAAAAAAAATGCTCTTTGATCTACCGCGCTCGCTTAGGACGAGCTTGCTTCATTTTTAAAGCGATAGATTCTCAACGCTCAATGTAGAATTAAAAGAAAAACCATTTTTAAAAAGCCAGCCTCTAAATCCATCCCTTTAAAAACGTTTTTTTCTTTTCAATAGCAACCTTTTTAATCTTTAGATATTATTTTAGTAATGCTTTTTTTGCAATACATTTAGTCCAGTTGCAAAATATCAATAACCATTTCCAATGCTTTTATTACACTTGATATTAGGGTTATATTTTCATGCTTTGGCGTTACAAAACTACTGCTACCATACAATGGATAATGGCACACTTATATTAGAGTTGATATACTGCTCATGATATCTTCGTTTTTAAATATCTATAAACCAATGGTTTTTCTTTATCCATCCCTATGAAGTTTGGTTTGTACATCTGAAAAGCTAATTATTAGTTTCTTTATTGCTTTTATTTTTATGTTTTCTTTTTTTCATTGACTTGTTGTGTTTAAGTTTTTATTGGTTCAACGGGTTTGCAATGGATTTTTTTAAGTACTTCAAGTTGGTTATCCCCCAAAATTCTGGCTTCTTAAAAGAACCGTTCGCATCGGTCAAAGGCTCTTTCCGCCTCCCTGTCCGAGAACTCGTTTCTGGTCTTGAAGCGCATGATATGGTGCGCATTGCAGAGCATATAGTGGATGCGGTGCTGCCCATAGTTCTTTTTTGGGAACATGGTCTCTGGCAAATTGGTAAAGTGGCTGCACAGGTGCAACATATAGGACAGTGAATAATGGTGTGGCTTGAATTCCCAATATATGTATAACAGCCCCAAGCATATCTGTTCCATGGCATGGTGCATGGTCGATAATCTGGAAATGGTATCTTCCTTGGGCTCTATGCTGTCCAAAATGGAGAGCAGGTACCCGGCCCGATCCATGCGTGTCTTCCACGCTTTCTGGATTTCCGTATAGACAGTCTCATGGGTGAACAACTCGGAGTTCATGAACCTTGACAAGGCTTTGGTCTCTTTATAAAGACATGATGCTTCATGTATGGTGCGTTTTAAAAAGCTGTCCCCAAAATCCAGTTTTTTAATGGTATTTGCCAAGGTATAATAAATTACATAGACCCTGCACCGCTGGTGCATCTTGTTGTAGAGGTCGTCCATGAAGTCTCCCAATCCTTTGGACATGGGCTTATGACCAATTATCAGCAGGGTATAGGTAGTTGATTTTTGGGGCTTAATATCGCTTGCGGATATCTTGATGTCCTGTTTCTTTTTTTTCCTAAATATACTTATGACATATACCGAATGTAAGGGCAGCTCTTTTTTTAATAGGGATAAAAGTTCCTCATGTAAAGGAAAGTTTTTCTTTGTTTTGGTCTTAAGTTCCATGGCATATTTATTAGGTTATCTATAATACTGTCGTATTATTATATGACAAATATAATAAAAAATGTGCTTTGTCATATTATTATATGACAATAATGTAGTGCAATAATATGACATTTGTTATATGACCAAAGACCAGTTAAGTAAAAAAGTTGGAAAAAGAATCGTTGAGATTCGATCTAAAAATTGTTTGAGCCAATCGGATTTAGCCCGTGCCTGCGGAAAAGACCGTCAGGCTATTGAAAAAATTGAAAATGGGAAGGTAAACTCGACCACATATTCTTTATATATGATAGCTGAAGCTTTAGAGGTTAATCTTTATGAGCTTTTTAAATTTTAAAATGGTTTAGATTCATTTTATTAAGTTTTCTGTTTTTTAGTTGTAAAATTCCCATTCAATACACTCCCGTCTTCTTGTGAAGAGTGCATTGAAAGGGAATTCTATTTAAGCTTAAAAAAATAATTGTTTTGGTTGTTCTTCTGATTGTAGCTTCTTGGTCTTAAATCTTTGCAAGAGGTTGCTTATATCCTCGCTAATCTTTGTCTCCACTACCCGTGCATAGATCTGTGTGGTCGATAATTTGGCATGTCCCAAAAGTTTGGAAACCGTTTCTATGGGTACGCCATTGGACAGCATAACGGTTGTGGCAAAGGTATGTCTGGCAACATGGAAGGTCAGGTTTTTATAGATGCCGCAATCCTTTGCTATTTCCTTTAGATAGGCGTTGGTCTTTTGGTTGGAGCTCAATGGCAGCAGGTTTTTTTCATAGTTGTTTTCTGAAATATCTTTATACTTTTCCAATATTTCCAAGGCTTTGGGCAAGATGGGCACTTTGACGGTTTCGTTAGTCTTTTCCCGTTTGGTAAATATCCAATGGTTATTGTCTATTCCCCGTGCAATTTGCTTTGTTGTAAGCTCTTTAACATCGATATAGGATAATCCTGTGTAACATGAAAAAATAAAACAATCCTTGACCCTTTCCAAGCGTTCATTTTTATAATATGTATTTTCCAATGATTCCAATTCCCTTTCCGTCAGATAAGCCCTGTCATATTTATCAAACTTCATTTGAAATTTGGCAAATGGATTCTTTAGCATCCATTCCAGTTTTACAGCAAGGTTTATCATTTTCTTGAAACGCTCCAAGTGTTTCATAACGCCATTGTTGCCTAACATAAGTTGCTTTTTATTGTTCTTATAGTGTCTCAGATTCTGTTCAAAATCACAGATAAAACGGTAGTTCAATTGTTTTAAATAGATATCGTTTGTTTTTAGTTTTTGGCTGAGGAATTTATCCAAGAACTTTTCTGTGGTAGAATAATTTTTCATGGTACCATGCTTAAGTACGCTGACCATATTTGTATTGTGATAGGTTTTAGGCTTTTGTGGTTATCGTCCTCTCCCAAGTAACTTGACTTAATGGCATTTGCGGTAATGATTTTGGATTCTTCCAACAACTGTCTATGGCAATCCAGTAATTGGCTGTAAACCTGGTCCAAATAAGAGTTCAGAACCCTTATTTTATAAGTGCTTCCACGTCCCCTATTTTTCGAACTGTCCCATTCTTTAATGAGAACTGTTCTTTTAAGGCTGATTTCTGAACGTTGTCCAGTGACGGTAATGCGAACGTAGATAGATAGCTCGTTCGCGCTGCTTCTTGATTTTCTGGTGAAGAAAATAATTGAAAAGGTGCTGTTTGTCTGCATTTTTAACGGCTTTAGTTTGACATTTTTTTAAAAACGAAAGTCAAATTGCTTTTAAATGCTCTTTAAATCTACAACAATTTTGGCGGTAAAGTGCATACCTGATTGCACACCTTTTATATGTTATTATTTGATTCCGATTGAAACCAATAAAAACAAAAAACACTGATAACCATACGATTAACAGTGTTTTGATACTTCCTATTGCTAGGTTCGTCGGGGTGCCAGTAGTAATTATTTTAACGTGAATAACGGATAAGAAAATTAAGATTGAATTTTTCTTTTTCCCTCCCTAAAGGGTGTAAAAATTCCTGAAATGTAGAAAATGTATCACCCTTTAGGGTTGGGGAAGGGCCATTTTTGGCTCAATAGGGCTATCATTATTCACGTTATTTTAATACCATAAGATGTTTTTGTCATGTATTGTAGTGGTTTTTAATACTGAACTGGTTTAAACTTTTTTGATTGAAAGGAAATCCCGATCTATCGGGAAGAGGTTTTTTGCTCAATTGAAAAAAGTTTTAAACCAGTCCATTCTATGGATAGATGTTAATGTATTGCGCCATAGGATTTTATAAAATCGTAAATCAAAAAATCGCAAATCGTAATTTTAAAAAGTATCTTTGCACAAAATTAACAGTGATGAGTAGAACGCAAGGAACAAGTGGAAAAGGGAAACCTTCAGGAAGAGGACAGAAAAATGGCGGTGGCAAAAGCGCCAGCAGAGGAAGCAATACCCCGAAAAGTAAAAGTTTTGCAAGAGGCAATGCGCCGATAAAAAACGTAAATCCACCAGTAAAAAAAACGACCCATCCAAACGAAATTAGGCTCAATAAATACGTGGCGAATTCTGGTATGTGCTCACGTAGAGAGGCCGATGTGCATATAGCTACCGGACTTGTTAGTGTGAATGGGAAGATAGTAACAGAAATGGGTTATAAAGTGAAGCTTGAGGATGAGGTTCGTTATGATGGTGCTCGCATTAACCCAGAAAAGAAAGCGTATGTGCTACTTAACAAACCAAAAGGTTTTGCAACTACCACCAGCGAAGGCAAAGGAAGAACAGTCATGGATTTGGTAGCTAACGCCACGGCTTCCAAAATAAAACCGATTGGCAGATTGGGTAGAAACTCCAAAGGCTTGTTGTTGTTTACAAACGATGATGCCATTGCCGCAAAATTTACCAACTCCAACAAAGGTGTGGGGCGTCTATTTCATGTGGAATTGGATAAAAATTTAAAGCTTGAAGATTTAAAAACCATCCAAAATGGTTTTAAGATTGAAGGGAAGCTTATCGCGGTTGAGGAAATTAGCTATATAGATGGCGCCTCGAAAAATGAGATCGGTTTAAAAATCAAGAATACCGGCAATACGCTCATCCGTACTATTTTTGATTATCTTAAATATGAAATTGTTAATTTAGATTGTGTGGCTATTGGACCCCTTACTAAAAAAGATTTACCTCGTGGGCATTGGAAACACCTTACCGAGCAGGAATTGAACAACTTGAGGATGCTTTAAGTACTTTTATGATATCAAAAAAGGTTTCACGTATCTTTAAAGCCAAAATTTTAAAAAAACCCACAAAATTTTTGCGCCATTTTTCACACACTATTATTCCTGACTTTTTTCGATAAATACACGAAGTCATTAAATTACCCGAATATAAAAAATCTTTAGATTTTTCAAATATTGGTAAATCCCGGCACCTTTCGGGACGATAAACAACAAAGCACAGGCTATTTTTGATGCCTATGGTTTTTGCCCAAAACATGCTATCTCAAGAGGCTAAAGACTTTGGTAAACGTGCTTTTAATGCTTTGATGGATGCCGGCAAAGTGGATTTTTGATAAAAAAAACAATAAATGGACTTACTGGTTCTAGCACTAATTTCAGAAATGTGATTTTGACTGAGACGTTCCTTTTAGTCATTTGAAACACGAAAGTTCTTCAACATTGGCGCATAATATCCATGAAAAAAAATCTTCCCAATAATTTATCCCGACCAAATTTGCCTGCAGCAATATAATCCATGCTGAAATGTTTAGGAATATTTTTCTTTGTAAAATAAAAATAATTCTTATATTCGCATACCGTAACAGAACAGAACAGTTTGATGGATTTTGATATAAATTTCAATAGCGATACCCCAAGATATCAACAAGTAGTAAACGCCATCAAAGATGCGCTTTCCAATAATACGCTATCCAGTGGTGAAGCATTGCCTTCTGTAAATGCACTTTGTAGCGAGCTTAAATTGTCTAGGGACACCATTTTTAAAGCATATTCCATGCTAAAAGACCATGGTGTTATAGAATCTGTACCCAATAAAGGCTATTATGTTGCCAACGATACACGAAAAGTGATCCTGGTTTTAGATACGTTTAAGGCTTACAAGGAAGTAGTGTATCATGCTTTTGTGAATAATTTGCCTAAAAAGGTTATTGTAGATGTACAGTTCCATCATTATAACATCAAAAATTTCAAAACGATATTAAATAACAGTAAAGGGAAATACTATAAGTATGTAGTCATGCCTTTTAACCATAAAGAGGTGCCCAATGTTTTATCTGATTTTGATAACGACAAATTGTTGCTCATCGATTGGAATATGCACGCCAAGGAATCCAATAATTATGTGTTCCAGGATTTTGGAAAATCATTTTATGAGGCTTTAGAAGATGCGGCTTCTGCATTTAAAAAATATAGAAAACTCATTTTGGTCTATCCAACATTTACGTTTCATCCGCCAGAATCCATTACTTATTTTAAAAAATTCTGCGAAACATACCACTTTAAATATAAGATCATTACAAATCCAGATGAATTTTTAGTTGCCAAAGGTGAAGCTTATATAAGTGTTAGCGATCGGATTTTAGGAATGTTTTTAGAACAATGTCGAACAAAAGATTTGGAACCTGGAACGGATGTTGGATTTTTATCTTACAACGAAACGCCCATGAAAAAATTTATATATAAAGGTATTTCGGTGGTTTCGACCGATTTTAAAGAATTGGGAGCGCAAGCAGCAAGCTTTGTTAATCAAGAGCAATCCCTGCAAAGTTATATTCCAACGAAATTAATATTAAGAGAATCATTATAAATTATGTACTATTTAGGATTAGACATAGGCAGTTCATCCATAAAAGCAGCACTCGTTGAAGTTGCTACTGGGAAAAGTATGGGCGTTGTCCAGGAACCCGAGCAGGAAATGGGCATGTTCGCCCAAAAAAATGGATGGGCAGAGCAAAAACCGGAAGATTGGTGGCTGCATATATGTAAAGCCATTACACGGTTAAAAAAACAGAATAATATCTCCAGAACCCAAATTAAGGGTATTGGTATTTCGTACCAAATGCACGGTTTGGTGCTTGTTGATAAAGCTGGAACCCCACTTAGAAAAAGCATTATTTGGTGCGACAGTCGCGCGGTGGAAATTGGCAACAAAGCTTTCCATGAAATTGGTGAAGAAACATGCGCTACAAGCCTACTTAACTCGCCAGCAAATTTTACGGCTTCCAAATTAAAATGGGTAAAGGATAATGAACCGGAAATCTACAAGAAAATTTATAAATTTATGTTACCGGGCGATTATGTGGCGTATAGATTTTCAAATACCATAAATACCACTATTTCCGGACTTTCAGAAGGTATTTTTTGGGATTTTAAAAACGATACCGTTGCCAATTTTCTTTTGGAACATTACGGTATCGATAAAGGATTAGTGCCAGATATTGTCGAAACTTTTGGATTGCAATCGGTTGTCGATGCAAAAGGAGAAGCCGAAAGTGGTATCGCTGCCGGAACGCCTATTTTTTATAGAGCGGGCGATCAACCCAACAATGCACTGTCATTAAACGTGTTCAATCCTGGTGAAGTGGCGGCAACAGGAGGCACATCGGGTGTTTTTTATGCGGTAACCGATAACTTATCGTCCAAAGAAAGCACGCGCGTCAACAATTTTGCCCATGTCAATTACAAAAAATCAACTCCAAGAATAGGAAAATTATTAAACATCAATGGTGCAGGCATTCAGTACCGATGGTTGCTCAATAACCTTGCTGTAAGCTCGTACGAAGACATGAACACCTTGGCTTCCAATATTAAAGTGGGGGCCGATGGCGTGTGCTTAATACCCTTTGGCAATGGTGCGGAACGTATGTTGAACAACAAGGAAATTGGTACGCGTTTGGTGAACCTTAACCTGAACAACCATCACAATGGACATGTTTGTAGGGCGGCTTTGGAAGGTATCGCGTTTTCGTTTGTGTATGGCATGGAAATTTTAAAGTCCGATGGCATCAAACCAAAAGTGATCAGGGCAGGAAACGATAACCTGTTCCGTTCTGAGATTTTTGCAAATACGGTCGCCACCCTAATAGAGCAGGAAATTGAAATTTACAACACTACCGGCGCCATTGGTGCAGCACGTGCGGCAGGATTGCATAAAGGCGATTTTGAAAGTTTCGGAAAGACGATTACGGAAAACGACCACGTTATGACGTTCATGCCCTTTAAAGACAAAGCCCCTTATTTGGAAGCCTACCAAAACTGGAAAAACGAACTGGAACTTGTTTTGGGAAAAGAAAATAGAGAATAGAATAAAGTACGAAGTACAAAGTATTAAGTATTAAGTACAAAGAATAAAAAATAGCAATAGATAATATAAATTTGGGCGTTACCACAATCCCGATAGCTATCGGGAGGGCTTTACGCTAAATTTTTTTAAACGTCATTGCGAGTCAACAGATAAAAAAATTTATCAAGCGATATTGATGACAATTAAATTGAATTTGAAACTGAAAATTTGAAAGTATGGATTGTCCCCCTAGAGGGGACTTTAGGGGTGTTTTTAAAATTTGAACGCTATTTAAATATTTGAAAATCAAATATATAAAATAACTTGTAAATGGTAGGAGTAAGCGACGTGGCAATCTGTAAATATTGAGTTTAAACAAAGTTCAGTAATTACCATTTTAAAAAGAATACCGCTTCAAATGCGAAGCATTCACGATTTCCAATTTATCAAAATGATATACATGAGTAATCCCTAACGCAATTATGAACACAAAATCATCATTCGAGCAAATAAATAATAAATAATAACAATAAACAATAAATAATATCATGGCAATTATTGGAAACAAAGAATACTATAAAGGTATTGGAGACATTAAATTTGAAGGCAAGGAATCAGACAATCCGTTAGCGTTCAAGTACTACAACCCAGATCAGTTGGTGGCAGGAAAAACGATGCGCGAACATTTTAAATTTTCGGTAGCATACTGGCATACCTTCTGCGGTCAAGGTTCTGATCCATTCGGTCCAGGAACACAAAATTTCGAATGGGACAAATCTTCAGATCCTATTCAAGCAGCTAAAGATAAAGCGGATGCTGCTTTCGAATTCACTTCTAAAATGGGATTCGGTTACTACTGTTTCCACGATTACGATTTGATCCAAGAAGGTAAAACCTTTGCGGAATCGGAAAGCAGATTGGGAACCATCACCGATTATTTAAAACAAAAACAAGCGGATTCCGGTATTAAATTACTTTGGGGAACGGCCAATTGTTTTTCAAATCCACGCTACATGAACGGTGCTGCTACCAATCCAGATTTTAATGTGGTTGCAAGAGCTGGCGGACAAATAAAACTGGCTTTAGATGCTACTATCGCTTTAAAGGGCGAAAACTACGTGTTTTGGGGCGGTCGTGAAGGATATATGACGCTTTTAAATACCGATATGGGTCGTGAATTGGACCACATGGGCCGGTTTTTAACCATGTGTAGAGATTACGCAAGAGTACAAGGATTTAAAGGAAACTTCTTTATAGAACCAAAACCCATGGAGCCCTCAAAACACCAATACGATTTTGATACGGCAACAGCGATTGGCTTCTTGAAAAACTATGGTTTGGACAAGGATTTCAAAATAAATATTGAGGTAAACCATGCTACATTGGCACAACATACCTTTCAGCACGAAATTGAAACAGCGGCAAAAGCAGGCATGTTGGGAAGCTTGGATGCGAACCGGGGCGATTACCAAAACGGGTGGGATACCGACCAGTTCCCAAATAACATCCAAGAAACTACCGAAGCTATGTTGGTGTTCCTTAAGGCAGGTGGTTTACAAGGTGGTGGTGTGAATTTTGATGCTAAAATCAGAAGAAATTCAACTGATATGGATGATGTGTTCCATGCACATATTGGAGGTGCCGATACTTTTGCAAGAGCCTTATTGACCGCCGATAAAATATTGACTGCTTCATCATACAATAAGCTAAGAAAAGAGCGCTATGCGTCTTTCGATTCTGGAAAAGGAAAAGATTTTGAAGCTGGTAAATTAAATTTACAGGATTTATACAAAATTGCACAGGAAAATGGTGAATTACCATTAACAAGCGGTAAACAAGAATTGTTCGAGAATATTATTAACCAATACATTTAATCAATCAGCATTATGGAAACATCATCAAACACAGGTTATTTATTGAAATTAACCTTAGTGGCGACACTGGGAGGGCTCTTATTTGGGTATGACACAGCAGTAATATCCGGAACAGTAAGTTCATTGGACAGTTTTTTCGTCCTTCCTTTTGGGCTAGCGGAAATGGAAGCAAATGCTCGTTTGGGGCTTGTTGTTTCCAGTGCGTTGATTGGTTCTGTTATTGGAGGAATATCAAGTGGGATTGTAAGTAAAAAATTAGGTCGTAAAAACGGATTGGTTCTAGCCGCCATCCTGTTTTTATTATCTGCCATAGGTTCTGCAATGCCAGAAATGGTATTAAAGCCCATAGGCGAGGCAGATCATACTTTTATATATATATTCATAGGCTATAGAATAATTGGAGGTATTGGAGTTGGCTTGGCCTCTATGCTTTCGCCCTTGTATATCGCTGAAATAGCCCCGGCGAAAATTAGAGGTAAACTGGTTTCAATGAATCAGTTTGCCATTATTTTTGGTATGCTAGTGGTTTATTTTGTAAATTATTACATCGCAAAACAAGGTGATGATTCTTGGTTGAACACCGTGGGCTGGAGATGGATGTTTGCTTCAGAAATAATTCCGGCTTCCTTATTCTTATTCATGTTGTTGTTTGTTCCAGATACACCAAGATCTTTGGTATTGAAGTCGCATCCAGAAAAGGCATTGTATATTTTAACTAAAGTAAATGGTGCCCAGGAAGCAAAAAAAATATTGTTGGATATTCAAAATACTGTGGTAAGCCATTCCGGGAAATTATTTTCATATGGCGTGCCTGTAATTGTAATAGGAGTGCTATTGTCTGTTTTTCAGCAATTTGTAGGCATCAATGTGGTGCTGTATTATGCTCCCGAAATTTTTAAAAGTATGGGCTCTGGCACTAATGTCGCTTTATTACAAACCATCATTGTTGGTGTTGTTAACCTGTTGTTTACCGTGTTGGCCATCATGACGGTAGATAGATATGGAAGAAAACCCCTAATGATTATTGGAGCATTGGGAATGGCAATCTCCATGTTTGCTTTAGGTACCACGTTCTTTATGAAATCGGTTGGAATGGGCGCCTTGGTGTTTATGCTAATTTACGTAGCTAGTTTTGCTATGAGTTGGGGGCCTGTTTGCTGGGTGTTGTTGTCCGAAATTTTTCCAAATAAAATTAGAGGAAAAGCATTGGCTGTTGCCGTTGCCGTCCAATGGATTTCGAATTATTTAGTGTCTTGGACCTTTCCGATAATGGATAAAAACACGTACTTGTTAGAAAAATTCAATCATGGTTTTGCCTACTGGCTTTATGGCCTAATGGGTGTATTGGCCATGTGGTTTGTTTGGAAATTTGTACCGGAAACCAAAGGAAAAACTTTAGAAGAATTGGAAGATATTTGGGTAAAGAAGTAATCCTTTATTAAAATCATCCTTAAAAAAAATGGCCTTCAAATATTTGAAGGTCATTTCTATTTTCCATAATTCCAAATAGGTCATTATTTTAATCACAGTGCCTTTGTTCGTTTTGATATCGAACTCATTTATTTTATATGTAAATTAAGGATATTGCTGATTTATTGTTCAATAAAATATATTTTTCTAGTCAATCCTTTTATCTTTACAGTAAAAAAAAATATAATATGGAAAGTAAATATAACACGTGGTACCATCCCTATAAAATATCGGAAGATTATTCAAAAAAAGTGGCCTATTTCAGCATGGAGTTTGGTATAGACCAAGCTTTAAAAATTTATTCTGGCGGCCTGGGTTTTTTAGCAGGTTCCCATATGCGATCTGGTTTCGAATTAAAGCAAAACATGGTTGGAATTGGTATGCTCTGGAAATATGGATATTATGATCAGGCAAGAAATGAAGACCAGACACTTCGAATCGATTTTATTGAAAAATCATACGATTTTCTTGAAGACACAGGCATTGAAGTCGAAATAAAGCTGCACGATAATCCACACGTAAAAGTTAGAGCATACGTTTTAAAACCTGAAATATTTGGAACAGTGCCAATTTATTTGTTAAGTACCGATGTAGAGGGTAATGATTTTATATCTAAAACCATAACAAACCATCTGTATGATGCCAATACCTTAACCCGAATTTCACAAAGTATTGTGTTAGGAATTGGAGGAGCAAAAGTTGTTGAAGCGTTAGGAGGCGCAGATGTATATCATTTAAATGAAGGGCACGCTTTACCTGCTTTTTATTATTTAAGAGACCAAGGTGTGAATAAAACGCAAATGGTTTTTACAACACATACTCCGGAAAAAGCAGGCAATGAAGAACATGATGCCAGACATTTAAATCGTTCGGGGTTTTTTGGCAGAAGGTATTCAGAAGAAGAATTAGGGAAGGAAATGGTTCACAACGGCATGATTAGCTACACGGTTTCGGCATTAAGATTGGCCCGAAAAGCGAACGCGGTCTCAAAATTACATGCAGTTGTGGCGAATGATATGTGGAAAGATTTTGAAGGAATAAGCGAAATAATACCAATTACCAATGCTCAAAATCAATTATTCTGGCAAGATAAAACTATCGGGAAATCTTGGAAAGAGCAAAACACAAAGGCATATAAAGCAAGAAAAACAGAGCTTAAAAATGAGCTTTTCGATGAGGTTTTTAATCAAACAGGAAAACGCTTTGATTCGAATGTGCTAACGTTTGTTTGGGCTAGACGATTCGCAGGCTATAAAAGAGCCGATTTATTATTGCATGATTTGGAGCGGTTTCAACGATTAATTTCAAATAACAAATATCCGGTTCAAATTATTTGGGCAGGTAAACCGTACCCATTCGATTATTATGCTATTGATATATTTAACCATTTAATCCATCACTCCAAAAATCAACCAAATTTGGCTGTGTTAATTGGTTATGAGATTGCTTTGTCCAGAAAACTAAAATGCGGATCGGATGTTTGGTTAAACACCCCTAGAATTACACGAGAAGCTTCTGGGACCAGTGGAATGACGGCAGCTATGAACGGTTCGGTAAATGTTTCAACCAATGATGGGTGGATTCCTGAGTTTGAAAAGGATGGAGAAAATTGCTTTGTATTGCCTACAATTGACTATAAATTACCAATTTGGGAACAAGACAAAATAGATGCGAATAATTTGTTCGAAATTTTAGAGAATAAAGTAATTCCGACGTATTATGATAATCCGGAAAAATGGCAAGACATTGTTTTTAAAGCTATTGATGATATAATCCCAGAATTTTCAGCGAATACTTTGGCGGATAAATATTACAAAGAGCTTTACTTAAAATAGTATTTGGTTTGCGTTTAGAGGCTGTCTAAAAAAGTCTGTTATGTTTTATATGTCAGGTTGGGTTTGTCAAAACCTCATGTTGATATGGAATATGTTGAAATAGTTCAACGGAATCAAAAAAGGCAAAAGAAATTACTTTTTAGACAGTCTTTTTGTTATGAAGTGATTTAAACTTTTAAAGACAGAAAAAGATTAATTCAAAACTGTTCACGAAAGATTCTAAAAACTTGAAACATAATCTAGAGGTGCTCCACTCCCAAGAAGGGAAAAGTTACGTGAGGTATTTAAATTTAGGTGATTTATCATTTTCAACAGAATTAAAGATTTAAGTTCAGTTTTCAAAAGTTTAGTGTTTGTGTTTTTTGTTAAAGAATTCACAATCTGAAACTTTTAAGCAATTTCTTTACAGTATTCTGTATTACAAATTATAAAAAATCCAAAATGGGCCTTGTGTAGCTATATGGCTACAATCCTAAATACAGCATTATTTTAGTAATGGCACCTTTGTTCTTTTTTATGTAGTCTAAATTGTTGTTTCCAACAAACAAACGTTTTTCCGAATTTTGCATTAATTGGTTTAAAACGGCATCAAATTCTGTTTGGTTTGAAATTGAAAACATACCCCCATTATCAATCATTTCCTGGGCTTCCGGAAATTTAAAGTGATTGGTCCCAATTATTATCGGGATGCCAAAAACAGCCGGTTCCAAGGTGTTGTGCAGCCCTGTAGTACCCATAGCACCACCAACGTATGCAATATCGGCATAACTGTAAATTTTAGAAAGGATGCCAATAGTATCGACTATAAATACATGTGCGGTTTCAAGTTGTTTGTTGTCTTTTTCAGAAAACAGAACACTTTTTACCGTAAGTTTTTCTTGAATATTTTTTATTTGGGCCGATTTGATATTATGTGGCGCGATAATGAATTTCATATCTTTTGAAGCTTCAGAATTAATGAAATTCACAAGTAACATGTCGTCTTCTGGCCAGGTGCTACCAGCAACAACGCAAAGTTTGTCTTGTTTAAAAGTTTCAATAAATTCCAAAGTATTATCAATTTCCAATTGACTGGAAACCCGGTCAAAACGGGTGTCACCGGAAACGGTTACATTATTATAATTTATAGATTCAAGTAATTTCTTAGACGCTTCCTTTTGGGTAAAAATATGTTCAAAAGCAAATAAAGCATTTCTTAATGGCGTTCCATAAAACTTAAAGAATGATTGGTTTTCTCTAAATACTGCTGAAATTAAAATGGCTCTTGATTTTCTGCTTTTTAATCCATTTAAAAAGTTTGGCCAAATATCATATTTAACAAAAACGGTCAGTTCTGGATGCACCAAGTCTAAAAAACGGTTGGCATTTGCTTTTGTGTCTAAGGGCAGATAAACCACCACATCGGCAATCGGCGAGTTTTTCTGGATTTCATAACCAGATGGTGAAAAAAAACTCAGCACTATTTTATGCTGTTTATAGTGCGTTCTTAATACTTTAAAAACAGGAAGCCCTTGCTCATATTCACCCAAAGAGGCACAATGGAACCAAAGTGTTTTATCTTGTGGGTTTAAATTTTCTTTCAGTTTTTTAAAGGTATTTTGACGTCCCACCACACCACTTTTAATTTTTTGGTTGAAGGGTGCTGCACATTTTAAACCAAAATGTGCAAGATGCATACCGATATTATAAATAAAACCCAATTTCCATTAATTTGATGCTAAAATACATTTCTTTAAAATAATTTCATTGGTTACCGTGTACAAATTTCGTAATTTCGTAACTTATAAAATTATGGTTTAGGAGCATGCAAACTTTGCACTTCTATGCATAATAGTCACAATTTTTTAAATGAAAAAAATTCAAATGGTTGACCTTAAAGGTCAATATGACGAAATCAAAAACGTCGTAAACACTTCCATTCAAGAAGTTTTGGAAACAACCGCCTTTATAAACGGTCCAAAAGTCCATCAATTCCAAAAGAATTTAGAGCAGTATTTAGGTGTAAAACACGTCATTCCATGTGCCAATGGCACCGATGCATTGCAAATTGCCATGATGGGTCTGGGATTAAAACCAGGGGATGAGGTTATTACTGCCGATTTTACCTTTGCTGCCACTGTAGAAGTGATTGCCTTGTTGCAGTTAACACCTGTTTTAGTGGACGTCAATGAAGATGATTTTAATATTGGTATTGAAGCCATTAAAAAAGCCATCACGCCCAAAACAAAAGCCATTGTTCCCGTACATTTATTCGGGCAATGCGCTAATATGGAGGCGATTATGGAATTGGCAAAAGTCCATAATTTATATGTTATTGAAGATAATGCCCAAGCTATTGGAGCTACTTACACCTTTAAAAATGGTAAAAAAGCACAAGCAGGTACGATAGGCCATGTAGCATCAACCTCGTTTTTCCCATCTAAAAATTTAGGCTGTTATGGCGATGGCGGTGCTATTTTTACAAACGATGATGAATTGGCACATATTATAAGAGGCATTGTCAACCATGGTATGTACGAGCGTTACCATCATGATGTGGTGGGTGTCAATTCCCGTTTGGATAGTATCCAGGCAGCGGTTTTAGATGCAAAATTACCACATTTGGATACTTACAATAAAAAAAGATGCACAACAGCCATAAAATATAACAAAGCCTTTGAAGGAAATAAAAATATTGTCACTCCAAAACTATCAAATGGTTGTACTGAAATTTGTGATACCTGCGATTGTCATGTGTTCCATCAATATACTTTAAGAGTACAAGGAATCGACCGGGATGCATTGGTCAAACATTTGAATGAAAAAGGCATTCCGTGTGGAGTGTATTATCCCATTCCTCTCCATAATCAAAAAGCATACGAAGATACAAGATATAAGGAAGCAGATTTCCCAGTTACGAACCAATTAGTAAAGGATGTTATTTCTTTGCCCATGCATACGGAACTGGATGACGAACAGATAGAATGTATTACATCAACAATTATAAAATTTATAAATGGATAAAATATTAGTTACCGGTGGGTTGGGTTTCATTGGATCGCACACCGTTGTGGAATTACAAAATGAAGGCTACGAAGTTGTTATTATCGACGATTTATCAAATTCTTCCATAAGCGTATTAGATGGCATCACTTCCATTTCAGGTAAAAAACCACTTTTTGAAAAACTGGATTTAAAGGAAAAAGCAGATGTTGAGGCTTTCTTCAAAAAACACAACGATATAAAAGGGGTCATTCATTTTGCAGCGAGTAAAGCCGTTGGCGAAAGTGTGAAAGAACCTTTATTATATTATGAAAATAACATCAGCACCTTGGTTTATATACTTAAGGAATTGAGAAAGCTGCCTTCTGCCAGTTTTATTTTCAGTTCCTCATGCACGGTTTACGGGCAAGCGGACGAATTGCCAATCACCGAAAACGCACCAGTAAAACAGGCAGAGTCTCCTTACGGGAACACCAAGCAAATAGGCGAGGAAATTATCAGCGATACTTGTAAAGTAACACCATCTTTAAAAGCGATTGCATTGCGTTATTTTAATCCCGTTGGTGCGCACGAGTCTGTTAATATTGGCGAATTGCCCATAGGCGTACCACAAAACTTAGTACCATTCATCACCCAAACAGGGATTGGTTTACGCAAAGAACTTTCTGTTTTTGGAGATGATTATCCAACTCCAGACGGTACTTGTATTCGCGATTATATCCACGTAGTCGATTTAGCCAAAGCACATGTGGTGGCTCTGGGGCGTTTATTGAACAATAAAAACAAAGCAAACTACGAAACCTTTAACTTAGGAACAGGTACAGGAAGTTCTGTATTGGAAGTTATAAAATCTTTTGAAAAAGTTTCCGGTAAAAAACTGAACTATAAAATTGTAGGCAGACGTGAAGGCGATATTATTTCAGCTTATGCTGATACTACCAAAGCAAATGAAGAATTGGGTTGGAAAACAAAATTATCCTTGGATGATGCGATGCGTTCCGCCTGGAATTGGGAACAAAAGGTAAGAGCAGATAAATAATCAGCTGATTTTGAATATCCAACAAGGTTTTAAAAACCTTGTAGATGTTATTGATAAATTATTTTAGAACCATAAGATTTTAAAATATTATGGGATATTTTATTTGTATTTTACCTTAAATCCGCAAGCGAATGTTGAAAAGAAAGTTGAAAAGTCAGTAAAACCAGTGCTTTAAAGACTTTTCACT